>NZ_RAWF01000240.1:0-15336 GCF_003612075.1 Corallococcus sp. CA041A | reverse complement strand
CGTTGGCGCCGCGCAGGGGCTGCTGCGGGGACAGGGATTGCGCGGTGCGCTCGCGGGGGCGGTGGGTGGCCTGATTCCAGGCGTGGGCGGGCGCATCGCGTCCTCTATTCTGCGCGGCGACGGCGCGGATGACGACGCGTCGCTGGATGCGCTCGCGGACATGGCGGATGCGCGGCAGGTGCCGCCCGCCGTGGCCCTGCCGCTGGGCGCGGGGCTCGCGGCGCGGGTGGTGACGCGGCAGGCGGTGCCCATGAGCACCACGCTCGGCGGCGCCGCGCAGGGCGTGCTGCGGGCTCGCACGCGCGGCGTGGAGCAGCTCCTGATGCGGCTCGCCCAGCAGGTGCCGGGCACCTCGGGCCGGCGGCTGCGGCTGATGCGCCTCATCGCCCGGCTGGCGGCGGGGAACCTGCGCCTGCGCGGCACGGGCGGCGCCATCACAGCCCTGCCAAGGGTGGTGCAGGGCGCGGGGCGCCGGGTGCTCACTCGCGCGGTCCAGATGCCCGCGATGGGCGTCGTCCCGCCGCGCCTGGCCGCGCGGCGGGTGCACGCCCGGCGGCAGCTGCTGCGCCGCATCCCCGTCTCCGTGGTCAGCGCCGCGAGCGTCCGCCGCGCCTAGGTCGATCCACTCACGAAGTCTTCAGGACAAGGAGGAGTACCCATGCAACCGCAGCCTTTCGAAGAGGAGTTTTCGAGCCAGGGCGATGAGATGTCCGACCTGCTGGCAGAGGGCGAGGAGGGCTTCGAGGACGAGGGCATGGACGATCCCTTCGAGGGCGAAGGCATGGAGGAGGGCTTCGAGGCCGAGGGCTTCGAGGACAACCCCACCACCATGGAGGACCCCTTCGAGGGCGAAGGCTTCGAGGACAACCCCACCAACATGGAGGACTCCTTCGAGGCCGAGGGCTTCGAGGAGAACCCCACCAACATGGAGGAGCCCTTCGAGGGCGACGGCTTCGAGACGGACAACCCCAACGCCCTGGAGGACACCTTCGCGGACGCGATGGACGCTCAGGACGAGGACGAGTTCCTCCGCCGTCTGGCGGCCGGCGCGCGCAGGCTGGCCACCGTGGCCGGGCCCACCTTCCAGCGCATCCGCCGCAGGGCCATGCCCATCGCCATGCGGCTCATCCGTCAGGCCGCGCCCCGGCTGGGCGGCATCGCGGGCCAGGAGATTGGCCGCAGCCTGGGTGGGCTGCTCCGCGCGGACGCGATGGACGCCTTCGCGGACGCCGCCGGGGACTACGCCAACGACGAGGACATGGACGCCTTCAACCGCGTGCTGGGCGGGCTGGCGGCGCGGCACGTGGTCCGCTCCACCATGTCTCCCGCGCGCCGCCGGCAGTCGCCCCAACAGGCCCGGGCGCTGGGACGCGCGGTGGGCCAGATGACGACGCAGCTCGCCTCGCGCATCAGCCAGCGCTACGGCCCGCGGGCCCTGCCGGCGGTGACGCGCGTGGTGCGTCAGGTGACGCGGCTGGTGCGCCAGCAGGGCGCGAGCCCCCAGGCGGTGCCGCGGATGCTCCGCCGCATCGGCGGGCGCGTCATCTCCAGCCCGCGCGTGGTGCGCCGCCTGGCCCGGACGAGCGCCGCCGTGCGGCAGCTCCGGGCGCGCGCGGGCCTGCGCCGGGTGGGGCCTCGCGGCCGGACGAATCCCATGATGGGAGGCCCCGGCCTTCGCCGGCTGCGGACCGTCACGCTGCGGGGGCCGGTGCGCGTCATCGTGCGGTGAACCAGGGGGCGTGAGCGGCAAGGGGGAGGCGGGCACATGGCGGACACGCTTCAGCGGTTCCTGCGGGCCAAGGTCCAGAGCATCACGTTCCGGGCGGGGCGGCTGTCGCGCCTCACGCCGCAGGACGTGGGCATCCGGCCCCGGGACGTCCCCTACGCCCCCTCCGCCGCGCACTTCGCCGCGGCCAACGCGCGCCTGGGCGAAATCGACCGCGACGTGCGCCGCGCCCTCTCGCGGCTGAACGGCCGGCTGGACGGCGTCCCTCCCGCGCCTGACGAGGTGCTGGAGCGCAACGCGCTCCTGGAGCGTGAAATCGACCGCGCCCGCCGCGCCTACGGCCTCTTCTTCGACGTCTTCAGCCAGCGGGGCACGCGGTTCGCGCCGGCGCTGGCGGCCTGCGACGCCATCGCGGTGGACTGCTTCCAGGCGGTACGCCAGGCCTCGCCGGGTCTGATGGACGGCCCCATGCTCAAGCCGCTCACCTACCTGGAGCACGGCTTCTCCCCGGCCACCTTCCGGCGCGGCGTGTTGCTGAGCCGGCTGCTCGGGGAGCGCAACCCCTTCCCGCTCATCCGCGTGCCCTACGAGCGCGTGGAGGCGCCATGGGGCATGGGCGTCATCCTCCACGAAATCGGCCACAACCTGCAGGCGGACCTGGGCATCTGGCAGGAGACGCAGGTGGCACTCCAGCGGCGCGTGCTGCACGCCACCGGCAACCCGTGGCTCACGCGCCTGTGGGGCCGCTGGCACAAGGAGATCTTCGCGGATCTCATCGCGTGCCTGCTCGGGGGGCCCGCGTCGGTGCACTCGATGAAGGACTTCCTCGCGTACCCGGCGTCACGGGTGCTGACGTTCCATCCGCTCAGCGCGCACCCCACGCCGTTCCTGCGTGTGTTCATCCAGGCGGAGATGCTCCGGCGCATGGGCTTCATCCGCCGGGCCTGCGACGTGCGCGACAACTGGGACCGGCTGTACCGCTCGCGGCTGCCCTCCGCGCGCATCCCCAAGCTGCTCCTGGTCACGGCGGCGCGGCTCATCCCCCATGTCGTGGATGAGATTGCCTTCCAGCCCCGCCGGGGACTGGCGCAGCGCGCGCTGGTGGACGTGGTGCCGTTCTGGCCGTCGGATCAGGAGCGCATCGACCGGGGCGCGGAGTCATTGGCGCGCGGGCACATCCCGCCGGGGCTGCCGCCGCGCCACGTGGTGAGCGCCAGCCGCGAGGCGCTCGAACGGAGGCTGGCACCGCCCGAGCGCATCTCTCGGACGGTGCTCAATCATCTGGTGAAGCTCGGCACGCGGAACGCGCGGACGCCGGGCGTGGGCGTCACCCTGGCCGCATGACAGGACCTCAAGGGAGGGACGATGTACGAGAACGTGAAGGGGAGAAGCCCCGGCGCATCCATCGAGCTGGCCTCGAGCGCGAAGTCGAAGTTCGACGAGTTCCTGCGCCGTCAGCTCGGTGTGTCCGACGCGCGTGACCCCAAGGCGGTGGTGTACGCGCTGCGCAAGCTCTACCCGACCACGGCCGCGCGCCTGGACGACGAGAGCAGTGGCCAGCCCATCCGCGTCTCGGCCACGCCCGAGCCGGTCATGGCCCTGATGAATGGCACCCTGGACTCGCCGGGCCAGCGGAGGTTCCGCCAGGAGCGCAAGGCACTGGTGGACGACCTGGAGATCGCGGTGAACCTGGCCTCCAACCGCGACTTCAAGGCACCGATGTGCGGCTGGCGCGACTCCATCCTCGCGGAGGTGGACGAGGGCGAGGCCGCGGCGAACATGGCGGTGGACCCCGTGTCGCGCGACCGGGCCTTCTATTCCATCCGCAAGCTGGGGGACACCGCGCGCGTGGCGCGCCTGGTGGGCATGGTCAACCCCACGGTGGTCCAGGAGTTCGGCCGGCTCGCGGCGACCATCGACGACAACGCCACGCTCTTGCGCATCCTGGCGGGCGAGGCGCTCTTCCGCGCGGGCTTCGACAAGGGCGGCACGGTGTTCCAGGTGGCGCTCCAGGACCTGCGCCAGCGCCGCGAGGCGCTCATCAACTCGCTGGAGCAGCTCACCGCCACCTCCATCCAGGAGGGCTACGACGACTGGGGTGACGGCCAGGCGTCCTACGGCAAGCTGCTGGATCAGCTGCGCGCCCGGGGGCAGTCGGACCTGCGCGCCATCGCCCGGCCGGATGCCATGTCGCGGCTGTTGGACGTGCTCCTGAACCACACGCCCCGGCAGAATTCAGAGGACATGCGCGGCATCGCGTCCGCGGTGCCCGTGGAGCTCATCCAGCTGCGGCGCCTGCGGGACGTGGCCGGCAGCCTGCTGGACACGTCCACCACCGGCTTCTCCAACTCCGGCGGCAGCAGCCGGGGCGTCGCGTTGAACGCGAAGGTCCAGGGAGCCTCCGCGCCCCTGGCCGCCTTCACGGAAGCGCTCACGCTCTTCATCGACGCGTTCGACCGGCCCAATGCCGGGGCGCGGCTGCTCAACCTGGTGCTCCCCGTCCCGCTGACGTTCCGGGACCTGACGGGCAAGGAGCAGGCGCTGAACGACAAGTTCCGGGATCGCAACGACACCCAGGAGCTCATCGAGGACCTGCTGATGGACCCCAGCACGTCGGTGGAGTTCTGGAAGGAGCTGGCCCGGTTGGATCGCAAGCTCTACCACCTCGACCGGATCATCGACCTGTTCCTGCTGGACTACGACGAGGCCGTGGTGCCGGGCGGCAACCGCGTGGACCTCCACGAGGACATGATCGAGCAGCTGGACGCGAACGTGGACGTCTTCAACGTGAGCCCGGCGTTCCTCCGGGAGCAGTGCGGACTGGAGGAGGACTCGCTGGAGCTGGCGAACACGCTGACCCAGGAGGCGCCCGGACAGTCGGAGGAAATCGAGGACGACCGGAACCACAAGTACGGCTTCCCGGAGGGCGCGCACTGCAACACCGGCGAGCCGTTCACGGTGCCTCCGCCGATCCGCGTCTCGCTGGACCGCATCGAGAAGGACCTGGAGCCAGGCATCAACCCGGGGGCCGTGGAGCACCCGATGGAAACGGAGCCGGGCGAGCGGGCGGCACACGCAACCACGGTGGGTAACGGGGCCAGCCTGAACGACGTGGCCTCGCTCATCGAGAAGAGCCGGGCGCGCATCATGACGGACGTGAAGCAGCAGCTGGAGGCCCAGGGGCCGGAGCTGGCCCGTCAGCTGGAGGCAGCGTTCTCGGATCAGCTCAAGGCCGTGGAGCGCATCATCTCCGGCAAGGGGCGGCACGCTTCGGACGGACAGCCCGCGCCGCCCAACGGGCACGCCAAGTCGGGCCACTCGCGTCGCCACGTCCGCCACGCTCGCAAGCCATGAGCGCGCACGCACGGGCCTGAAACCCATTCCTTCAACGTCATTGACCCAGGTGGCATGCCATGAGCATCGGTACGGCAGAAGCCCTTCAGCGGCTGTTCGCGCAGTGGAAGCGGGAAGTCCTCTCCAACGTCACGTCGGATGAGCAGCGCACGGAGCTGCAGAAGCAGCTCTCGCTCCGGGAGGAGGAGCTGCTCACCAGCGCCTCCGACGGCTCGACGGCGTCGCTCTTCTCGGACCTGATGGGGTTGGGCAAGGACGGAGCGCCGTCCTTTGACTCCATCAGCCGGCCGCTGCTCGTCCAGGACTTCGACGAGTCCGTCATCGAGACGCAGCTCCACGCGACCGCGGAGCTCTATTACATCTACCAGCACGAACGGATGAAGGTGTTCCAGGTGGCGGGCGTGCTCCTGCGCCTCTTCCACGACGGGCGCATGCGCATCCAGCGGGGTCCCGGTGCGCGGGCGCTGTACCTGATGGAGAAGCACCAACCGCTGCGTTACAAGCCGCGCGACCGGCAGCTCGCGTACCGGCGCGCGTTCAACTACGGCAGCCTGGCGGCGCCAGCGGGCGCGGTGATGTTCCGCAACTTCCACCGCGAGTTCGTCGCCTTCGTGTCCGCCATCGCGCAGTACTTCCGCGACCTGCTCATTGGTGAAGTCATCCGCGGCTCGCAGCAGCTGAACGAGCGGCCCTTCGCGAGCCAGGCCACCATCCAGCGACTGGGCACGGACATCCGCTGGCAGATTGACCGCGCCACCTACGGCAACATCCTGGCGCTCACGGTGGAGGTGGGCGAGTACCTCAAGACCATCCTCGACGCGATGGAGACGCCGGACATCAAGAAGGCGTTCGACGCGAACACCAAGTGGGACGTGATTGAAGTCGTGTCGCAGCGCTACCTGGGCGGCGCGGGGGAGATTTCGCAGCGCTCGAAGATGGCGGATGCGGGGCGCCTGCTGCTCAACTTCGTGGCGGACAATCCCTTCAAGACGCGCGACTTCAAGGACTTCCAGACGGAGGTGATGCCGCTGGGCCCGGTGGCGGAAGAGTGGATCGCCGCGTACCGGATGACGCCGGATGGCCGGTCGTTCCGGGGCGTGACGCCCGTCCTGCGCCAGACGCTGGGCATCACCAGCCCCGCGCCGGCGATGCGCTGAAGGAGGGAGGCACGGCATGGACATCCCGCTGCATCCCCTGATGGAGGCGGGCATGGGGGCCGCCTCGGCGCCGCGCACCAACGTGTCGCGGATGGTGGCCTCCGCGGTGGCGGGACAGGTGTCCCATCCCGTCGTGCGCGCGTCGCCGTACCGCATGGGCCGGGATGGGGTGCCCCGGCTGGTGCCGGGCAGCGGCGGCATCGTGCTCAACCGCCGCGTGGGAGACCGCGCGGTGGGGCTGGCGGCGGACCACATGGAAGCGGGTGTGTCGCTGCACAACACGGGGAAGGACGACGTCGGCCAACGCGGTGGCTCCAACCGGGCGCTGATGTTCTATGCGTGCGTGGGCAACCGCGCGCGCGTGACGAGCGGTCCCGCGAGGGGCGCGGTGGGCACCGTGGTGGGAAAGCACGGCGGCATCAACCACGTCATCGTGGACTTCCCGCCCGCGGTGAAGCGCCGGCTGTGCATTGGCGACCGCGTGCAGTTGGACGCGTACGGCCAGGGGCTGGAGCTGCCGGACTTCCCGCAGGTGCGCGCGCTCAACCTGTCGCCCCGGCTGCTCCGGCAATGGGGCGTACGGACGCAAGCGGGGCGGTTGGTGGTTCCCGTGACGCACACGGTGCCCGCGGAGCTGATGGGTTCGGGGTTCGGGCGTTCGGAGGGCGTGCTGGGGGACCTGGATATCCAGCTGTCGGACGCGCGGCTGGTGCGCAAGCACCGGCTGAATGCGCTCCGGCTGGGGGACCTGGTGGCGGTGTGTCCGTTGGACTACCGCTTCGGGCCTTCGCGGCGGGCGGGGGTCATCACGGTGGGCGTGGTGGTGCATTCGGACAGCAAGGTCGCGGGGCATGGGCCGGGGGTGACGCCGCTGCTCATCTGCCCGGGGGAGTGCGTGCGGCTGGTGTGCCGGCCCCAGGCCAACGTGGCGCTCGTGCTGGGGCTGCGGCGGAGCGTGGCGCCGCCGGCGCGCGGGCCGTCACGGGGTCGGGGGTAGGGACACCGCGCCCAGGCAGCGCGACACCATGGCGGCGCGGGTGTCCACGCCCAGCTTGACGAAGATGCGCCGCAGGTGGGCCGCCACGGTCCACGCGCTGATGTTGAGCTTCGTGGCGATCAGCTTGTTGCCCCAGCCCGCGCAGACGCACGAGACGACCTGCAGCTCGCGCGAGGTGAGCAACCGCACGTCGGACGCGGGCGCCGTCGCGGGGCTCGCGGAGGGCTCCGCGGACACCAGGTGGTAGCGCTGACCGTTGAGGATGAGCTCGCCGGCCAGGACGCGGTTCTGCTCCTGGGGAGCAGCCGGGGCGCCGGGGTCGGGGACCACGAGCAGGACATGGCTCCCGGGAGGAAGAAGCGTCCGCATGGCGTGCGCTAGGAAGGGTCCGCCAGTTCGGGAGAGGTGAGGATGCGCCAGACCTCGGAGGCTTCGCGCGAGCGTCCGGTGGCGCGCAGGTCCTCCGCGAGGCGCTCACCCGCGTGCTCTCCCGCGACGGGTGGCTCCGGCCGTTCGCGTGCGAGCGTCACGAGCCGCGTGACGCCGCGGCGGCCGAAGCGAAGCTCGGAGTGGAAGAGCAGGGCCAGCGCGCGAGCCGAAGCGAAGAGTCCACCGGGCGCGTCCACGGCCGTCTCCGCCTGGGCGCAGGAGGCCAGCATGGGGCGCAGCACGTGCGTGACGAGCGTTTCGAGTTGCGCCCGTTGAGCGCCGCGCTCCCGGCCGGCCCGGGCAAGCGCCGCGAGCAGCCGGGGGTCTTCGGCGATCAGGGCCAGGGCATCGTGGCCTTCGCTGGGGGCCGCGTGCCTGGAGCCCAGGAGACGCAGCGAGGCCGCTGCGTCCGGCTGCGCTGGGGTGGCTTCGAGTCCCAGCCGGCCCAGACGCGCGTCGAACGCCTCGGGTTCGTGCTGTTTCCAGTGGACGAGCGCGGTGATGAGCAGGGGTCCTGACAATGGCCAGGCGCCCCACCGGGGCTCGCCGCCGGGCTGGGGCTCGGAGGTGACGGAGTCGAACGGGTGCCCGAACCACGCGAGGACGAAGTCCAAGGCGCGGGCCTGGGGTTCCGTGAGGCCTGGTCCCATGACCTCCTCACGAGAGGGTGCGCACGGCCCGCGCACCGCGACGGTGCCGCGATGGATGGGCTTGCCGCCCTCGTTGCCCAGGACGATTCGAGCGCCATCCGGGAAGGTGACCACGGGCCCCTGGAGCCGGAGCTCCTCACGGGTCGCGCGGAAGGGCGAGTCCTGTGCTTCCGCTTCGCGGAACTGAGACTCGGTGAAGAAGTCGGTTCCGGAGCGGAGGTGGACGTTCTCCTCCCGGGACGTGCGGGCAGGTGCCGACTCGGAGTCCCTGAAGGGGTCTGCTCCGGAGCGCGAGTGATGGTTCGCCTCACGGACCGAACGAGCCGAGACCGCCTCCAGCGCCGCGAACGGATCCGCGCCAGTGCCAGGGTGGCGGTTTGCCTCACGAACCGAACGAGCAGAGGCCGTCTCTGACTCCCTGAATGGATCCGCATCCGAGCGAGCGTGGCGGCTTGCCTCATGGGCCGAACGAGCAGCACCAGCCTCCGCGAACGGGGCCGCACCAGAGTGAGCGTGGCGGCTTGCCACATGGGTCGAACGAGCAGCACCCGCCTCTGACGCGAACGGATCCGCGCCAGGGTGAGCATGGCTGCTTGCCACATGGGCCGGACGAGCAGCCGCCGCCTCTGACGCGAGCGGATCCGCACCCCGGCTCGAATGGTGTCTTGCCTCACGATTCGAGCGAGCAGCAGCCGCCTCTGACGCAGTGAACGGAACCGCTCCGGACCTCAGGTGGCGATTTGCATCACGGGCCGAGCGTTCCGATGCCGCCGGCATGAGGGGCGCCTGTTCGCTGAACGGATCCGTCTCAAGGTGATGATCCTCGCGCGCCGCGCGAACGGAATCGACGCCGGAATCCTGTTCGCCGAACGAAGTCGCTTCGCGGCGGTGCTTCTCACGGGCCGCGCGGGACGAAGCGGGGGGGCCGCCCTGCGGCATCCGGGGTCGGGGCGCTGACTCAGCGAGCGAACTGCGGCCAGAACGTGGAGGGTGCACTCCCTCGCCAGAAGCGGAGCCTCCACCCTGCGGCATCCGGGATCGGGACACGGACTCGGCGAGCGTGCCGGAACCGGACCGTGGAGGGCGCATGCCTTCACGTGCGGCGCCAGGGGCCTCGGATTCAGCAGGAGTGCGGGGCCTCGATTCGGAGAACGGCTCACGGTCAGGACGCGCAGGGCGCCCCTCCCCCCTGGTCGCGCGAGACGAGGCATGACGGCTGGGCCCCGGTTCGGCGAAACGCTCTGGGTTCTGACGAGGAGGACGCTGCGGCGCACTCGCTGTCCCCGATGAGTCGTCTTCCCTCGTGTAAGCAGGAGGTCTGGAGCCGCGACGCGGAGGACGCATCTGCTCCCGGGTCGCGCGAGAGGAAACAGCGGGCTCACCCTGCGTCGTCTTGTCACCTGGGCCGAGCTCATCGAGCGGATCGTCACCAGAGCGAGCAGCGGCTCCGGAAGTGCGCTGATGCGGTTCCGGCGCATCCTCCCGTGAGAAGGGATCATCCCGTTCGAGGTCGGAAACCCAGCGGTCCAGGAGCGACATCACGCCCTGGGAGGCAACGGGCGCACGGTTCCGCTTCCGCCCCGCATCATCACCAGCCACGGCAACCTCCCCTGAGAACCAACCTGCCCACGCACAGTAGGAATCACCCTTGCGCAGGGAAGTTCGACCCGGAGCCGGGCTCGACGGTTGAGTTCAGGATGGAGGCGCCACGGCGGCTCCCCAGGACGACAGTGCGGTCATCCCGGAAGGCTGTCCCCACGCTGGCTCGCCTGCTCTCGGCGCGTGCTCAGAAGAGACGCGAGTACGTTGCCGGTGCCCCCGGTCGTGGCGTCCAGCGCCGCGCGTCGCGAGGCAGCCACAGGACCCGAAAGGCTCCCGCACGCCCTTCATAGCGGCGGACCGGGAGCCCCTAGCCGAGGGCCACCAAGCCGGTCCGACTGTCGGACAGGTTCGTGGGGTACGCCGCTGCCGGGCAGTCCCAGCGGGGTCTCCCTTCTCTCCCCTGTTGGACAGCATGGCGCGCAGAGAATCTGGCGCCGTGCGCGGACTCGCGCACCTCGGCTCAGCGCCCCGTGCGACGCCGTGCCCGAGCTCGTGCGGCCTCCAGTGCGGAGTCCACTCCAGCGGGCGGTTTCGGAGGCTCCGGCTTCTGCTCGGCGGGTTCCTCCTGAACAGGATTGGGCGTCGTCGCGGAGGGCTTCACGTCCGTGCGTGGGGCCGCCGTGGGCTCTCGTGCGCTGGCTTCCTTCACGGGCCTTTCCCGTGCGGCACGCACTCGCGGCGCGGAGAGGAACCTGCGCACCGCGACCTCCGCCAGCATCGCCGCCAGCGCGAACGCGACCAGCCAGGGCGCCAGCGCCACGCGGCCTTCCGACTCCGGCGCCTCCGCGAACAGGCCCGTCATCGACAGCCGCTCCTGGCCTCCGCCCACCGCCGACAAGGCTCGCAGGAGCTTGAGGCCCTCCTTCGCGCTGCCCGGCTCGAACTCCGGCGCGTACGGCAGCGCCACCGGTGGCGCTCTCAACACGCGTCCGCCCCACTCCACCACCGGGTGCCAGGTGCCGCTGCCCGTCAGCGGGTACTCGACCACCAGCCGGTCCTCGTCCTCCCAGTGCAGCGGCTTCTCCACTCCAGAGCGCCCGTCGCCCGCCAGCAACACCGCCGTGGGCAGCGCGCCCGGCATCGGCTCACCCGGCGGCAGGTCCAACGTCACGCGCAGCACGTTGCCCTGGCGCTCCGAGCGCACCACCGCCTCTTCCTTCGGCGTCGGCCGCCCCATCGACCAGCGCACCACCGCCTCCAACGTCGCCCGCAGCGCGCCCCACTCGCGCAACTCACCCGTGTACCTGCCGTCCACCTCCGCCGTGAGCGCCACCGTGCGCCCCGCGCCATGCGGCCACAGCGCCAGCACCGGCGCGGCGTTCGTGTCCAACGTGCGCAGCGCCACGTTCGCCCGAGGCTTCAGGTAGGTGAGGTTGTAGCCGCCCACCTGCGGCAGGCCCGTCGTCGGCAGCGGCCCCAGCAGCGGCAGGTCCGGCGCGGCCTCCAGCGACGCGGGCTCGTCCACGAACGTGGCCCTCGCCACCGCCAGCGTCTCCTGGCTGAAGATGCGCGGCAGACTCATGGCGTCCTCCGCGAAGTAGATGCGCCCGGCGCCGCGCCGGGCCACCTCGCGCAGCAGGTCCGCGTCCGGATCCGTGGGCTTGCCCAGGCCGATGACCGACACCGTCACGTTGGCCGCTCGCAGCGCCGCCAACGTCTCCTGGTAGTCGCCCGGCTCCTCGGAGTCCGCCGCGTCGGAGAACAGCACCACGTGCCGCGTGGGCTTGTCGCTGCGGAGGATCTCCTTGCTGCCCGCGCGCAGGGCCGTGCCCACGAAGATGCCGCCACCGCCGCTGAAGCCTCGCGCCACCTGGTCGAAAGGCAGTCCCTTGCTCACCGGACTCAAGGGGAAGATTTCATGCGGCTCCGTGTCCACCATGTGCACGGAGGCTTCATCGTTCGCGTTGAGCAACGTGAGCGCCGCCGTGACGCCCTCCGCGGCCAACTCCATCTTCGTGCGCCCGTCCGGCACCTGCACGCCCATGGAGCAACTCGAATCCATGAGCACGCTCATCGCCACCGACGCGCGCCGCTGCTCCTCGCGCATCTCCAATGACACGGGCAGCAGTGGCTCCACGGGAGAGCGCCGGTAGCCGCCCTCGCCGAAGCTCGACCGCCCTCCCGTCATCACCAATCCACCGCCCGCCTGGTCCACGTAATCCGCCAGCGCGTTCAACCCCGTCTCGCCCAGCGCGTTGGCGTCCACGTTCTCCAGCACCACCACGCCCACCCCGTCGAGCGCCTCCAGCGACAGGTGGAACGGCGCCTTCACGTCCACGGTCATGCCCGTCGCCGTCAGCGCCTTCGCCAACGTGCCCGAGGGCTGCGCGGTGAGCAGCAACACGCGCGGCGGCCCCTCCACGCGCAGCACGCCCACGCCCACGTCGTTCTCCGGGACGCCGTCTCCGGGCACCTCCACCGTGAGCCGGTAGTGCACGAGCCCCGGCTCCTCCAGCAGGTCGCGCAGGGGCAGCAGGTTGGGCCCGGGCTTGAAGGCGTACGGCCCCTTCACCAGCACCTTCCCGTCGCGCTCCAGCCGCACGGTGCCGGTGACGGCCGACGTCGCCTGCACCACGGCGGAGAACTGGAAGGGCTCGCGCACGGAGACCGTGGCGGGCACGTCCAGCGACACCACGGCCACGTCCAGCGCGGGCTCCGGCCGGGACACCTGCCGGTAGTCCACCGCGATGCCTCGCGCAGCCAGCCGCCGCGTCGCACCCCGGGCATCCGCGCCCGTGGCACGGCCGTCGGAGACCACCAGCACCCGGCCCGTGCGCTCGGGGGGAATGAGCGCACCCGCCGCGTCCAGCGCGGCCGACAGGTCCGACGCCTCCGCGTCCACCGGCCGCGTGAAGCCGCCGAACCGGCTCCGCTCCGACAGCGAGGACTCCACCCGCGCCTCGCGGCCGAAGGTGATGACCCCCACGCGGTCGCCCGGCCGGCGCTGGGACTCCACCAGCGAGACGAGCTCCTGCGCCACGCGGTCCACGTCCAGCGGCATGGAGCGTGAGCGGTCCACCACCACGGCCACGTCGCTGCCCGCGTTCGCCAGCCGCAGCTCCGGCCCGGACAGCGCGCCCACGCCGAGCACCAGGAGCGCCCACCGCAGCACCATGGGCGGACCGGGCCTCCGGCCGTAGCGCCACAGGAAGAGTCCCAGCGGCAACAGCAGCAGCCACGCCTGGGGAAGGGTGAAGGTCATGCCTTCCTCGTGACGTAGAAGTCCGCCAGCAGCGCGGCCAGCAGCACCACCAGGGGCCAGCGGGCGCGCTCATGGCCGCTGTTCCCTTCCGAGTCCTCGCCCGCTTCCTTCGCGGCCACGTCCGCGCTGCCCCGGCCACGCAGGTCCGACTCCCGAGCATCCAGCGCCAGCACCTCCAGCGAGTCTACTTCACGGCCCTCGCGCTCCAGCACATAGCGACCGGGGCTGGTGGGCGCGGGCAGGCTCAGCGCACCCGCGCCAAACACGGGCTTGCGGCCCGCGGGTCCCTTCAGCGCGTAGCGTGCACCGGCCTCCGTCACCACGGAGAGCGACTCGCCCAGGTTGAGCTGACGCCGGGGGAAGCCCTCGCGAAGCCGCCGCGCATCACGCACCACGTTGCCCAGCAACACGGGCCAGGCGGTGGTCCGCTGGAGGTTGGAGCGCGCCAGGTCCACGTTGAGGTGCAGCCGCCCGCCCTCCTCTTCCGACACGAGCACGGCTTCGCCCGCGGTCATCAACGGACGGCCCGGAGGGTTCGCGCCCGCCGTCCACCGCACGCCCGAAAGCTGCACGTCGTCCATCAGCGTGCTGCCCTTCTCCGTGAAGAACGGCCCCACGAAGGTGCGCAGCGGTCCCTCCGCGCCCAGCGTCACACGGGCCTCCGCGCGCGCGGGGCCGACGGACAGCACCGGCGCGCCGGGAACAGGAGGGCCGTGCGCCACATCGGGAGACACGGCCAGGAAGCGCTCCAGCGCCTGCTTCGACGCGGGCGACAGGCCCTCCGTCAGCCCCACGGCCACCGGCATCACGGGGGACGGGGGCAGGCGCACGTGTCCGTCCTCGGGCAGCGCGTCGTCCGGCAGGGACACCTCCACGTCGCCGGCCTCGCGAAACGTGAGGCGCACGGTCGCGGCGCCCTCTTCCGGCAACGCGATGCGCTCCGTGCGTTCGGTGCCTTCCCGCGCGCCCGGTCCGGGTGCCGCGCGCACGCGTGCATCAATCTCCGAAGGCCCCGCCCCGAAGCGAGCGACCCGCAGCGTCACCGTGGCCCGGCCGCCTTCGTCGCGCCGCTGCGCGGAGACCAACGCCACGTTGCCCTGGGAGCGCCCCAGCGCAGTCCAACGCACGGAGGGCGGCACGGTCGTGTCCTCGGAGGGCGGCGCGTCAGTGAAGAAGTGCACGTGCTTGCCCGGGCCAGCCAGCTCCTGCGCCCACAGGAGCGAAGCCGTGACGTCATGGTCCGGACCGCGCGCCTGGAAGGACTCCAGCGCGCCCAGGGCACGCGACGCATCGGCTTCCGGTCCAGCGAGGACCAGGGGCGCCACGCCGCTCGCGAGCACCGTGACGTGCGTCGCGCGTTCCGACTCCACGCGCTTCGCGGCTTCCGTGCGCACGTGCTCCAGCACCGTCTTGCCATCCGGAGTCCGCGCGGACATGGACAGGCTGCCGTCCACGACAAGCACCAGGTGACGGCGTCGAGCGTTCTCCCCCAGCCGCACGTCCGCCAGGTACAGCGCGGCGGCCAGCACGGCGAGCGCCTCCAGCAGCAGCGACGCCTCACGCGTGAAGCGCTCCCACCGGGGCCCGCCCTCCGCGCGAGGACGCGGCGTGCGCCACAGGAACAACGCGCTCACCACCACCGGCTTCTGCCGGCGGCGCAGGAAGTACGCCGCGACCAGCGGCACCAGCGCGCCCAACGCCAGCAGCCCCCAGGGAAGTCCGAAGCTCACGCCCCGCCCCCCACGACGAACAACGCGCGCAACGGCCCCGCCACCTGCGCCCGCAACCCTTCCGCCGCGTTCACGGTGAGCAGCGTTCCCCGAGCCCGCACCGCCGCGCTTCGCAGCGCACGCTGATGCTCCGCGAAGCGGCGGGCGTAGGCGGCCAGCACGCCGTCCGTCAGCAACTCCTCCAGCGCCACGCCACTCTCCGCGTCCACCAGCCGCGCGCCCTCACCGCCCGTAGGCTCCAGGTCCTCCGCGTCCAGCACCTGCACCAGGAACAACGCCGACGCTCCTCGCGACAGCCGGGCGCACAGCGCCTCCAGGTCCGTCTCGAAGAGGAAGTCGCTCACCACCACCCGCAACCCACACGGCCGCAACGGCGGCAGCCGCCCCAGCGCCGACGCCAGGTCATCCCGCGCCTCGAACTCCGCCCCTCGCAGCGCCGCGCGGCACGCCGGTCCCTGAACCCGCTCCGACCGCGCCCCGCCCCACAGC
>NZ_RAWF01000023.1:0-54218 GCF_003612075.1 Corallococcus sp. CA041A | reverse complement strand
GGGCGGGGCGACCAGCCCCGGGCGCAGCGGCGTGACCAGGTCCAGCCACCGGGTGCGGCGCAGCAGGTCGACCCCGGCACAGTCGGCCGCTTGGAACAGGGGTTCGAACTGTTCGAAGCCGGGGGCCTTGGGGCTCGTCCAGGTGTCGGGGCCGCCGGTGATCATCACTCCGTGCACTGCGAGCGTGGTGTCGGCGAGCGTGATTTCCGCGGGGTCCCGCGTGGGGCGCAGGCCACCCCGCCGGCCCCGCTCCAGCAGGCGGGCATCCACCATGCGGTCCACCACCTCATGCACCAGTGACTCCGGCACGCGCAGCCGCGTGGCCAGCTCCCGGGGCAGGGGCGGGGTGGCGCCATCCACCCAGCACAGGGTGACGTCCTGGGCGACGCGCGCGGCCACCAGCTCGTGCGCGCGCGGGTGGGTCCCGAAGGCGAAGAGCGAGTCGCGGAAGGAGACGTGCTCCACGGCGTAGGACAGCCGGGCGCCAAACAGCATCACCAGCCAGCTCACGTACACCCAGGCGAGGAACAGGGGCAGGGCGCCCAGTGACGCGTAGAGGGGGTTGTAGAGGAAGCTGCGCGCGGCGAACTCGGCGTACACCTGCTTCGCCAGCATCCAGCCCAGGCCCGAAACCAGCCCGCCCGCAAGCGCCGAGCGCACGCGCACGTGGGCGTAGGGCGTCCACAGGTACAGCAGCGTCAGGCTGCCCATGGCGATGAGCATGGTGCCCACCCCGATGAAGAACGGCGCGGAAGGGGCGTAGGTCTGCAGCAGCACGCGGACCCGGCCGGTGCCGGAGAACGAGATGGCCATGAAGATGGGGCCCAGGAGCAGCAGGCCCGCGTAGATGGACAGGCGCGTCAGCCACGGGCGCTGGCGCCGGATCCCCCACAGCTCGTTCACCGCGCCGTCGATGTGGCGCAGCAGCGAGCCCGCGGACAAAAGCACCGCGAGGAAGCCCACGCTGCCCACCGCGATGGAGTCGCCCGGGTGCAGGAACCGGTCGAGCAGGGTGGCGGACTCCTCGCTGACCCCCGGCGCGAGCACCTCGGAGATGACGAAGCGCAGCTTCCGCTGGAACTGGTCCTGGTGGAGCGTGCGCAACAGCACGATGCCCACGGTCAGCAGCGGCACCAGCGAGAACATGCTGATGTACGTGAGCGCGGCGGCGCGCAGGCGCAGGTTCTCGCCCATGAAGCCGCGCGCCACGGTGCGCCCCGCGAAGAAGATGTCCGCCGCGAAGCGGCCCGCTGACGTGGCCCCGATGGGCGCCCACACGCGGGCCGCTGTCTGGACCGCCCAGGCCCGTGCACGCACCAGCGAGCGCCGCGCGCGCCAGGACAGCTTCCGGAGCCTCACGACTCCCTCCCGGTGTGCTTCCAGCCCGGTGCGGCCGGGGCGCGGGAGTCCAGGAGCGTGCGAAGGCGCGAAGGCGAGCGGTTCATCCCAGGCGATTCAGATGGGCCAGGGACTCGACGACACCCCCGGCGTGGAAGTGCCACCGTAGCCAAACCCCGCCCCGCTGAACCAGCCCTCCCACCCCAACAGAGCGGACGTTGTCAGCACCTGCACGGGCCTCGGCCGCCTGGTCGGTCACCATGCGGAAGGCCGTATTCCAGCTCCAATGCAGAAGGCCCGGCGGGATGTACCCACCGGGCCTTCGCGGTCACTCACGGTCCGGACTCAAGGGTCCGGCGTCACTCGAGCGCTCAGCCTTCGCTGCTCCCACTGGACGGCTCGGACGAGCCCCCGCCGGACGCCGCGGGAGGCGCGCCGCCGCCATTGCCGCCATTGCCGCCGTTGTTGCCTCCGCCGGAGCCGCCTCCGGACCGCTCGCCGCGCTCTCCGCCACGGCCCTCGCCACCGCCGCGACGCTCACGGTCGCCACCCCGGTTGCGGTCACCGCCGCGCTCGCCGCGCTCGGGACGGCGGCCCTCGCGACGGTCACCGCCGCCGCGCTCGCCTCCGCGTTCCCCGCCACGACTCTCTGCGCCACGGCTCTCTGCGCCACGGCTCTCTGCGCCACGGCTCTCTGCGCCGCCACGGTTCTCACCGCCACCGCGCTCACCACGGTCGCGGTCCCGGCCCCCGCCACGGCGGCCCTGGTCCTGACGGCCGCCGCCGCCGTAGTTGCTCTCCGGACGGCGCTGCTGCATCGCCAGCTCGCCGTCACCGGAGCCCGGCGACGAGGCCACCTTGTGCTCGGGGCCCGTGGCCGACCGGCCGTAGATGTCGTACTGCTCGCGGTGGTAGTTCTGCTGCGCCTTCACCTGGATGGACTTGTTGTAGCGGTCCATCAGGTGCCGCAGCTCGTTGCGCTCCTCGCCCTGCAGCAGCCGCGCGACCTCCGCGTTGCAGTTGATGACGAGCGTGGAGTCCTTGTAGCCCGGCGCCTCGCGACGGATCTCCCGGAAGATTTCGTACGCGACCGTGGTGGCCGTCTTCACGAAGCCCTTGCCGTCGCAGTACGGGCAGTCCTCGTGCAGCACGCGGCCAATGGACTCGCGCACGCGCTTGCGCGTCATCTCCACCAGGCCCAGCTCGGAGATGCGCAGCACGTTCGTCTTGGCCTTGTCCCGGCCCAGCGCCTCCTGCAGCGACTTGAAGACCTTGTCGCGGTTCTGCGCCTTCTCCATGTCGATGAAGTCGCAGATGATGATGCCGCCGATGTTGCGCAGCCGGAGCTGGTAGACGATCTCCTTGGCCGCCTCGACGTTGATCTTGGTGATGGTCTCCTCGAGGCTCTTCTTGCCGACGTAGCGTCCCGAGTTGACGTCGATGGCGGTGAGCGCCTCCGCCTGGTCGATGATCAGGTAGCCGCCGCTCTTCAGCCACACCTTGCGCTGGGTGGCGCGCTGCAGCTCCTGCTCGATGCCGTAGGCGTCGAAGACGGGCTCGTCGGTCTCGTGCAGCACCACGCGGTCGCGCAGCGCCGGGTCCTGCGCGGTGACGAAGCCCTGGATGCGCTCGTACTCCTCCGCGTCGTCCACGACCAGCTTCTCCACGTCGTGGGCGAACAGGTCGCGCGTGGCGCGCAGGATGAGGTCCAGGTCCGGGTGCAGCAGGCCCGGTCCGCCGCGCTTCTCGTTGCGGCGCACCACCTGGTTCCACACCTCGATGAGGAACCGGATGTCGCTCTCCAGCTTCTCCTGGGGAACGTTCTCCGCCACGGTGCGCACGATGAAGCCCGTGCCGGGCGGCCGCAGCCGGTCCACGATTTCACGCAGCCGGCGGCGCTCCTTCTCGTTGGAGATGCGGCGGCTGATGCCCACGTGGTCCACCGTGGGCATGAACACCAGGTGACGGCCGGGGATGGAGATGTGCGAGGTGAGCCGCGCGCCCTTCGTGCCGATGGGGTCCTTGGAAATCTGGACCACCACCTCCTGGCCCACCTTCAGCAGGTCTTCAATCTTGTCCGTCTTGCGCTGCTTGGGCTTCTCCTTCTCCTCGTCGCGCTTCTCGCGGCGGGGCGGCTCCTGGCGGCGCTTGTCCTTGTCCTTGTCCTTCTCGCGGCCTTCCCGGTTGCGCGGCTCACGGGCCTCGCGCGCCTCACGCGGCGTGCGGCGCTCGCCGGAGACCTCGGCGGGACGGGCGTCGGCGGCGGGGGAGGGGATGAGCTCGCCCAGGGCGGCCGCGTGCGGCGGCGGCTCGGCGGCGCTGCCTTCCGTCGCGGGCGCCACGCCGGACTCGGCGACGGCGGCGACGGCGCTCTCCGCGGGCGTCTCCTGCACCACCGCGGGGGCTTCCACCGAAGGCGTGCTGTTCTCCGTCAGCGGCACCGCCACGGCGGCGGTGGACACCTCGACCGGGGACTCCTGCGTGGCACCTTCGGCCGGGGTCTCCACGATGACGGCCACGGATGACGCGGGCTCGGCCGGCTCGGACGAAACCTGGGCCTCCACCGGGGCAGGAGTGGCCTCCGGCGCCGGATTCACGGCCTCGGGCGTCGCGTCATGCGACGCTTCAGGGGACTCCACCTGGGGGGCGGCCTGGGTCTGGACGTCCAGCGCCAGCGCGCCGTCGTGCGCCAGCACCGGCTCCGGAGCGCCCGTGGGGGCTTCCGTGCCAGCGGGCAGCGCGTGCGTGGCGTCCGGGACGTTGGCGGCCGCGAACTCCACGGCGTCGGCCTCGGACTCGGTGGGGACGTCCGGGGCGTCCTCGTGCTCGCCCTCGGTCAACTCGAACTGCGCGCGGGCGAAGTCCGGGTCGTAGACGACGTCGCTGACGTACAGGAAGGCGGCCTTCTCCAACCCGATGTCCACGAAGGCCGCCTGCATGCCCGGGAGCACCCGGACGACGCGACCCTTGTAGATGTTTCCGACGACGCCCTTGTCCTTCTTACGCTCGAGGTAGAACTCCGCGATATGGCCGCCCTCGACGAGGGCGACCCGGGTCTCCCGACCCGCGGCATTGATGACGAGCACACTGCTCATGGATGAATCCTGGTAGCGCGCGCGGTAGGGGGGACCTCACCGGACGGGAGGCGGCGAGACGCCACACCTCCGAGCACGCCGCGAGGGGAGAGGCGGCCAGCAGCCCCCCGGCGTGTGGACGCCTTCCGGTAGACCCGGAGGGAGAACGCAACACCTGGGTGGGGGCCGAGGACATCGCCGCCTGCTCCTCCGAGTTCATGTCGCCCCGCATTGCGACCGGCACCGTGCCGGGCGGGGCTGCTTCTCTTCACGCGCTCGAGGCTTCCACCACGCCCGTGCCGTCCGCCCCCTCTTCCGCACCCGGTCGGTGCCCGTCATGTGGGCCACCTTGGGGGGGTGTCTGGGGGCCCCGGAGCAGCAGGGGCATCCGGAGGAAACCGGAAGCGCAACCCGTCGAAATTCCTGCCTGGGCCTGATGTCCCGCCAACGCGGGGCGTCACACAACCACCCAGAAACACGGAGAGTTTTCCACGCCCCTCCAGGTGTGTAAAGGCCCGATGCACCCGTTCATCCACTGTCGGGCAGATGGAGGGCGGGCCCGCCCGCCGGGTGCACGGGCGCTCGGAAACGGACGTTCAGGCCTGGGCGGGGGCCTGCTTGCGCCCTTCCGGCTTGTCCAGCTTCCCTCGCGGACGCCGCACCAGCCGCAGGCCGGTCCAGGTCTCGTCGATGATGCAGATCTTGTTGTCGACGAGGCCGATGTCGAGCGCCGCCTGGCGCACGAAGTCCTCGGACAGGCGCGTCTTCACGCCCTCGCCAGCGGGCCAGCAGACCCAGATGCCGCCGTTGAGGGTGGTGGCGCGCGACAGCGCGGGCAGCCGCTGCACCAGCTCCGTGGCGTCGGAGGTGAAGAAGAGGATGACGTCCAGCCCCGTCTGGGCCGTGACGAGGAACTCCACCCCGTCCGGCAGCGGGTTGAGCTTCTGCACGAAGCCCCGCGGGGGGTTGATGACGGAAACCTTGGTGCCGGACCGGATGCCCAGCATGGCCGGCAGGGAAGCCAGCGCGTAGGGCGTCATGATGTGCGCTCCACGGTGAAGGTGCGGAATTCGCCAGAGGCCTGCCCGTCCGTGCGCGCCACGTCCGTGACGCGCGCCATGCGGGGACCCGAGTGACACCAGCGGATGAAGTCTTCCAGCGCGCCCGGTTCGCCTTCCACCGTGGCCTCCACGGAGCTGTCGCTCCGGTTTCGCACCCAGCCAGACAGGCCGAGGCGCAGCGCCTCCTGGCGGGCGCTCTCCCGATAGGAGACGCCCTGGACCATGCCCTGGATGCGCAGGGTCACCCGGCGCTGCGTGCTCATGCCTCTGGCCTCATGCTCTGGCATCCCCTTCTAGCAGCTTCAGGAACGCCTGCTCATCCAGGATTCTTACGCCCAATTCCTGAGCCTTCTTCAGCTTGGTACCCGCGTCCTCGCCGGCGACGACGAAATCGGTCTTGCGCGAGACACTTCCGGAGACCTTACCGCCGCGCCGTTCGATTTCCTCCTTGGCCTGCTCGCGCGCAAGCCGCTCCATGGTGCCGGTGAGCACCACCGTCTTGCCCACGAAGGGGCCGCCCGTGGCGACCGCCGGGGGGGCCGGGTGGACTCCCGCGTCCAGGAGGGCCTGGATGGCGGCCTGGTTCTGGGGCTCCTGGAAGAAGGTGTGGATGACCTGTGCCATCACCGGGCCCACGTCCTTCACCCGGCTGATGTCCTCCAGGCTGGCCGTGAAGAGCGACCTCACCTCCGGGAAGGACTCCGCCAGGGCGCGCGCCGTGGAGTCGCCCACGTGGCGGATGCCCAGCGAATACAGGAAGCGGCGCTGGGTGGTGTCCTTGCTGCCCGCGATGGAGGCCAGCAGGTTGTCCGCGCTCTTCTCCCCCATGCGCTCCAGCTTGAGCAGCGAGTCCCGGGTGAGCGCGAACAGGTCCGCGAACGTCTTCACCTGCCCGGACGTCACCAACTGCATGGCCAGCTTGTCCCCCAGGCCTTCAATGTCCAGGGCGAGGCGGCTGGCGAAGTGGCGCACCTTCTCCACCAGCTGCGCGGGACAGGACGCGCCCGTGCAGCGGATGATGGCGCCGTCCTCGTCCTTGGCCGCCACCGCGCCGCACACGGGGCAGTGGGTGGGGAAGGTGAAGGGCTGGGAGTCCTCCGGGCGCTTGGACAGCACCACGGAGACGATCTCCGGAATCACGTCACCCGCGCGGCGCACGAAGACGGTGTCGCCCTTGCGCACGTTCTTGCGGCGCAGCTCGTCCTCGTTGTGCAGCGTGGCGCGCGACACCGTCACGCCGCCCACCTTCACCGGCTTCAGGTGCGCCACCGGCGTGAGCGCGCCCGTGCGGCCCACCTGGATGCCGATGTCCTCCACCGTGGTGGACTCCTCCTCCGGCGGGAACTTGTAGGCCACCGCCCAGCGCGGGCTCTTGGACACCTGGCCCAGGCGGCGGCGCAGGTCCTCGTCGTCCACCTTCACCACCATGCCGTCGACTTCGAAGGGCAGGGCGTGGCGGCCTTTCAGGGACTCGTCGTAGCGCTGGCGCACGCCGTCCGACCCGTCCGCGTGCTGGTAGCGGTTGATGGGCAGGCCCAGCGTCTTCAGGTACTCCAGCTTCTCCGTGTGCGTCTTGAAGGCGGGCACGCCGTCGCCGGGCACGCATTCGTACAGGTAGACGGACAGGGGCCGGGCGGCGGTCTCCTTGGGGTCCAGCTGGCGCAGGCTGCCCGCGGCGGCGTTGCGCGGGTTGGCGAAGAGCGACTCGCCCGCCTCTTCGCGCTTCTCGTTGAGCTTGCGGAAGTCCTCCTTGCGGATGAAGACCTCGCCGCGGACCTCCAACCGCCTGGGCACCTTCACGCCGTCCTTGGGGAACAGCTCCAGGGGCAGGCTCTTGATGGTGCGCAGGTTGCCCGTGACGTCCTCGCCGGTGGTGCCGTCGCCGCGCGTGGCACCCTGCACGAAGCGGCCGTCCTCGAAGCGCAGGGAGATGGCCAGGCCGTCCAGCTTGGGCTCGCACACGTAGCCCACCTGCGACAGGCCCGTCAGCTTGCGGATGCGGTCGTCGAACTCCGTGAGCCCGGCGTCATCGAAGATGTTCGCCAGCGACAGCATCTGCGTGGTGTGCACCACCTGCCCGAAGTCGTCCACCGCCGCGCCGCCCACGCGCTGGGTGGGCGAGTCCGGCGTCATCAGCTGGGGGTACTGCTCCTCCAGCCCCTGGAGCTCACGCATCAGCGTGTCGTATTGGGCGTCGCTGATTTCCGGCGCGTCCAGCACGTAGTAGCGGTGGTTGTGGTGGGCCAGCTCCTGACGGAGCGCTCGGGCGCGGGCTTCGGCTTTCGGGAAGGTGTCCACGGGGTGTGTCCTTACCCCAATTCAGGGGCGCGGCCAGTTGCGCACGCCCCGCGTTGGAGGAGGAGCACTCTACCGGCACCACCTGACAGGGCCGCCTCACGCACTCGGGAAGGGGAACCCGGGGGCGCGTGTTCACGGCAAGAGAGCGCATCCGCCGCCCCAGTAGGCCCGAATTTCAGCTACATAGCGGATTCCCTGTTCGCAATACCCCCACCCTCCAGTGCAACCCCCTGAAAAACGGGACAGAGCCAGGCACGGATGCCTTGACAGCTCTGGAGTCGGTCAATAGTTTCCAGCGCGGTTCCTGGCGCAGGGGTTCCCCCGGCGCCGTCTCTTCCCAACCACAGGCCCACGCGCCCTCCGGTCCGCTCCCAGGACTTGGGTGGTGCTGCCCCCTGGAAGGTGCTTCCGAGCGCCGCGCGGACGGATCGCCGTCCCGCGTACAGCCTGCCCGAGCCTTCGGGCGCTTCCCCCCCTACTTCCGTACGCAGACCGTCATGGCCAAAGCCCGTTCCCCCCGAGAGAAGGTAGTCCAGCCGGTGTTCACCGAGGAGAAGCCCCGGCGCAAGCGCGCGGCGGCGAAGGAGGCGGAGAAGCCCGCTCCCCGGACGCGTCGTGCGCCGGCTCGTCGTGAAGAGGCTCCCGCCGAGGAGGCCGAGGCCCCCGAGGTCGCCGCGGAAGCGCCCCGTCCGGTGCTCACTCCCATCTCCCGTCCCGTGCGCGACGACGAGCTCCAGGAGCTGCGCGGCACGGAGGAGGAGACGCCCGCCGAGGAGGCCGCTCCGGCCGCCCCGCAGGAGTCCGCGGAAGGCCCCGCCATCACGGAGGTCGAGCGCGACGGCACCCCGATGCAGGTCATCAAGCTCAATGACCTGAAGCGGATGAAGATCGTCGACCTGGCGAAGATGGCCCACGACACGGGCATCGAGGGCTACCAGGGTCTGAAGAAGCAGGACCTCATCTTCGCGCTGCTGGGCGGCATCGCCGACAAGCGCTTCGAGGTCCACGCGGAAGGCGTGCTGGAGCTCTTGAGCGACGGCTTCGGCTTCCTGCGCAGCGCGGACAGCGACTACCAGCCGTCCCCGGACGACATCTACGTGTCGCCGTCGCAGGTGCGCCGCTTCAACCTGCGGCCCGGCGATACCGTGACGGGCCCCATCCGCCAGCCCCGCGAGGGCGAGCGCTTCTTCGCGCTCCAGAAGGTGGACAAGGTCAACTTCGCGGACCCCATGTCGGACGCGGCGCGCGAGCGCATCCTGTTCGACAACCTCACGCCGCTCTATCCGACGCGCAAGCTCAAGCTGGAGCACGAGTCGTCGGAGATGACCACGCGCATCATCGACATGTTCTGCCCCATTGGCCTGGGCCAGCGCTGTCTCATCGTGGCGCCTCCGAAGGCCGGCAAGACGGTGCTGCTGCAGAACATCGCGCACGCCATCAGCCGCAACCACCCGGACGTCTACCTCATCGTGCTGCTCGTGGACGAGCGCCCGGAGGAAGTGACGGACATGGAGCGCAGCGTGCGCGGCGAGGTGGTGTCCTCCACCTTCGACGAGCCCGCCACGCGCCACGTGCAGGTGGCGGAGATGGTCATCGACAAGGCCAAGCGCCTGGTCGAGCAGAAGTACGACGTCTGCATCCTGCTGGACTCCATCACCCGTCTGGCGCGCGCCTACAACACGGTGGTGCCCGCGTCCGGCAAGATCCTCTCCGGCGGCGTGGACGCCAACGCGCTCCACAAGCCCAAGCGCTTCTTCGGCGCGGCCCGCAACATCGAAGAGGGCGGCAGCCTCACCATCATCGGCACGGCGCTCATCGACACCGGCAGCCGCATGGACGAGGTGATTTTCGAGGAGTTCAAGGGCACGGGTAACTCCGAAATCGTCCTGGACCGGAAGTTGATGGAGAAGCGCATCTTCCCAACGCTCGACATCAACAAATCCGGCACCCGCAAGGAGGAGCTCCTCTTGTCTCAGGCGGACCTGGTGCGCATTACGGCGTTGCGCCAGGTGCTCCACCCCTTCACCCCCATCGACGCGATGGAGTTCGTGCTCAAGCACATGCGTCCGACGGCGGCGAACGCGGAGTTCCTGGGCTCGATGAACCGGTAGTTCCCTTCCGGCCCAAGGAGCCCCCCATGCGTCGTGCCCGCCTCCCTCTTCTTGTCGCCCGCGCTGTCGCGGGCCTCACCCTGGGGCTGTTGGCGGGATGCGACCTGGGGGTAGAGGACCTGCCCATTGGAGACACCCCACCGGTGCTCTCCAGCCAGGTCTGCTACGACGACTCGGACTGCGTCGCGAACGCGTGCTGCGGTGAGGGCACCGCCATCACCCACCGCGACGTGGGACCGGACTGCACGAACGTGCGGTGCGACGGGACGTGTACTCCCAACAGCGTGGACTGCGGCCGGTGCATCCCCACGTGCCGCAACGCGCGCTGCGCCGCCGCCTGCCAGTAGCGGGCGGGTTCAGCTGGCCAGCCCGCTGACCACGTCCAACGGCGGGTCCCTCAAGGGCAGCGTCACGCGGAAGGTGGTGCCGCCGCCCGGCGTGTCCTCCACGTCGATGCGGCCCTGGTGCGCTTCCACCACCTGACGCGACACCCAGAGCCCCAGGCCCAGGCCGCCGTAGTGGTGCGTGGACACGGCGCGCTCGAAGCGGTCGAAGATGCGCTCGCGGTCCTCCGGCTTGATGCCGATGCCGTGGTCCACCACGGACAGGCGCACGACCTCTCCATCCGGCTGCAGCGTCACGTCCACCGGCCGGCCCCGGCCGAACTTCAGCGCGTTGGCGACCAGGTTGTGCACCACCTGCGAGATGCGTGACGGGTCGAAGGTGCCCATCACCGGGCCCTTCACGTCCACGGTGAGCGGCGTGCCGTCACGGCGCGCTTCTTCTTCCGCGAAGCGCGTCACCTCCACCAGCAGGTCACCCAGGTCCACGTCCGTGCGGGTGATTTTCAGCCGGCCGCTGGTGATGAGCGACACGTCCATCAGCACGTCCACGAGCATCGCCAGCCGGCGGATGAAGGACCGCGCCTGCTTCAGGCGCTCCAGCGCCTTGGGCGGAGCATCCTTGCCCAGGCCGCGCTCCACCAGTTCCAGGTGCAGCTGGAAGGCCGCCAGCGGCGTGCGCAGCTCGTGCGCCGCCACGGAGAGGAAGTCGTCGCGGGCGCGCAGGGCTTCCGTCAGGTTCTCCGCGCGGACGCGCTCGTTGGCCATCTCTCCGCGCATCCTCGCGAGCTTCAGGTTGGAGGCGATGCGCGCGAGCAGCTCACCCGCGGAGAAGGGCTTCACCAGGTAGTCGTCCGCGCCGGACGTCAGGCCCTGCACCGTGGCCTCTTCTCCGGCCTTCGCGGACAACAGCAGGATGGGCAGCTCGCGGGTGGTGGGCGCGGCGCGCAGGGCCCTCAACAGGCCCATGCCGTCCAGCTTCGGCATCATCACGTCCGACAGAACCAGGTCCGGTGGCCGGATCAGCGCGGCCTCCAGGCCTCTCTCGCCGTCCGTCGCCACCTCCACGTCGTACTCGGTGGAGAGCACGCGCTGGATGTAGTCGCGCATGTCCCGGTTGTCGTCCACCAGCAGGATGCGCGCGCGGGGCGCGGGGGCCACCGCGAGGCCGTCCGCGGACGCCGGGTGCTGGTGGTGCGAGGACTGCGTGCGGTCCTTGGGCTTCGCGCTGCCCCACAGCAGCGCCTCCTCGACGTAGGCGGACGTGGCCTCGCGCGCCGCGGAGCGCTGCCGGGCGGTGGTGCGGATGCGCTCCTGCGGCAGGTGCGCATGGCCCAGGGGCAGCTCCACGCGGAAGGTGCTGCCTTCGCCCTCCGTGCTGCTCGCGGACACGGTGCCGCCGTGCAGCCTGGCGAACTCCTGCACCAACGCGAGCCCGATGCCGCTGCCCTCCACCGTGCGCGATGGCGAGCCCGTCACGCGGTGGAAGCGCTCGAAGAGGCGGGGCAGCTCGTGCGTGGGGATGCCCGAGCCGGTGTCCTCCACCTCCAGCGACACCCGCTGCCCGTGCTCGCGCAGGCGCAGCGTGACGCCGCCCTGGAGCGTGAACTTGAACGCGTTGGAGACCAGGTTGAGGACGATCTGCTCCCACAGGTCCGGCGCCACGTAGACGGGCTGGGACAGGGGAGGGCAGTCCACCGTGAGCTTGAGGCCCGCGCGCTCCATGGCGGAGCGGAAGCTGGACGCCGCGTCCTTCGTCAGCGCGGCCAGGTCCGTGGGCGCGAAGCGCTCCTCCTTTGGGCCCGCCTCCAGCTTCGACAGGTCCAGCAGCGCGTTCACCAGCTTGAGCAGGCGCCCGGCGTTGCGGTGCACCCGCTCCATCTCCTTGCGGACCTCGTCCGACAGCGGGCCCGCACGCCCGGCGAGCAGGTCCTCCGTGGGGCCCAGCATCAGCGTCAGCGGCGTGCGGAACTCGTGGCTGACGTTGGCGAAGAACTCCGACTTGAGCCGGTCCAGCTCGCCCAGCTGCTCGTTCGCCACGCGCAGCTGCTGGTTGGCCTCTTGAATCTGCTGGGCGCGCCGGAAGATTTCGCCCTCCATCTCGTCCGCGCGGGCGCGGAGCTCGGCGTGCTGGCGGCTCTGCTCCTCGTCCAGGTGCTTCAGGCGGATGAAGTCGGTGACGTCCTCCACGCGGTGGATGACGTAGCGCACCGCGCCATCCTCGCCGCACACCGGGGTGTTCAGCGGGCTCCAGTAGCGCAGCTCGAACCCACCGCCTGCCTGCTCGGGCCGGGGAATGTCGTACTTCTGGACCGCCATCGCGTCCGGAGTGCGCGTCTTCACCGCGCGCTCCAGCGACGCGCGCAGGTTGGTCACCCCGCTGGCCCGTGGGTCCCGCGGGTTGTCCGGGAAGACGTCGAAGATGTTGCGGCCCAGGATGTCCTCGCGCCGCGTCCGCGTGGCGCGCAGGTACGTGTCCGTCACCGCGATGATGACGAACTCCGGTGTCAGCACCAGGTACGGGTTGGGTGCGGCTTCGAACAGGCTCCGGTAGTCCGGGGCCGGTGAGGGGCTCGGGGGCATCACACGTCCTCAGAGGCGGAGGCGTGCCTGGAATTAGTCATTCGCCCCTGGGATGACCAGGGGGGAAGTGGGAGACAGCCCCAGGTTTTCCACCGGTGGACGCTTGGGGACGCCCGTCGTTCAAGCCGCAGGGGCGGCGTCCGTGGAGGCGACCGCCTGCTGGGTCGTCGCGGCCACCAGCGGAGGCGGCTGCGCCTTGAGGCGCGCGTAGTCGAAGCAGGCCACCGCGATGGAGGCCACCGGCACCGCGAACAGCGCTCCCCAGAGGCCGAAGAGCTTCTCGCCCGCGATGAGGGAGAAGGCCACCACCACGGGGTGGATGCGCGCGGCCTCGCCCATGATTTTCGGGTTGAGGAAGTACGCCTCCAGCGCGTGGATGCCGATGATCCACAGCAGGAGCGCGACGCCCTTCTGGAAGCCGTCCGCCAGCGCGATGAGGACGATGGGCACCGAGCTGATGATGGTGCCGAAGATGGGGATGAGGCTGAAGAGCGTGGCGATGGTGGCCAGCAGGAACGCGAACTTCACGCCGAACAGGAGCAGGCCCACCAGCGTGAGGCCGCCGTTCACCAGGCAGATGGTGACCTGCCCGCGCACCACGCCGGACAGCGACTTGTCGATGCGGGCCACCAGCGTCTTCGCGTCCGGCAGGAACTCCGCGGGGACGAGCGTGCCGAAGTAGCGGCGGATGGCCTGCGCGTCGATGGAGAAGAACGCGGCGACCATCAGGATGAAGAACAGCATGAAGACGCCGGTCAGCACCTCCGTGACGATGTGGCGCGACACGTTGACGATGTCCGCCAGGTTCTCCTTCGCGAGCGACGTCACGCGCGCCACCGTGTCCGTGAGCATCTGCTCCAGGTCCAGCGCCAGGCTGAAGCCGCCGGACGAGCCCGCCGCCGCGCCCTCCATGGCCCGGTCCGACAGGGCCACGGGGATGCCGTAGGTGTTGAGCCACTCCTCCGCGCGCTGCGCGAGCCCCTGCACGTGCTCCGGCGTGAGCGCGCTGGCGAAGGTGGCCATCTCGCGGCTGATGCGCGCCACCTCGCGGTAGAGCTGCGGCACCAGCGCGACGAAGAAGAGATACACCGCGAGGAAGAACCCCGCGTAGATGAGCAGGATGGCCACCCAGCGCGGCACGTAGCGGCCGGCCACCTTCAGCCGGGTGATGCGCGCCACCAGCGGCTGCACCAGGTACGCGATGAGCGCCGCGCCCGCGAAGGGCATCACCACCGAGCGCAGGGCGAAGAGCGTCACCGCGATGGCCACCCACAACCCGGCGAGGAGGAGCAGGCGCTTGCGGCGTTCGTCGGGGGCGGTGGCTTCCACGGGCTGCGACATGCACCCGGGCTTAAGGCAGCGGCCTCCCTCCTGACAAGTTCCCGGCGGAAAGCTTCCGGCGGGCCCGGGCTCCTATGCCCCCCAAGGGTCCGGAACCCCTCTCCGGAACCCCTCTGGGGAAAGGCAGCCAGCCGGCCCGGGGCATGCCCGGGCTTCAGGCCTGGGGCATCCGGGACCGGTCGCCCAGCCGGGGCTCCAGGCGCTCCAGGCACTCGCGCATCAGGGGGCGCTTGATGCGGCCCTGGGTGGCCTCTCCCAGGCCCAGCATCTGTTCGGTGAGCCAGCGGGTGAGGAAGAGCAGGGGGACGCGGTCCTCGGGGACCAGGCCCCGCTCCAGGTAGCGCTTGTTGCGCACGTAGTCGTCGAAGGCGTCGAACTCGCGGGCCAGGTCCCACTTCGCCAGCCGCAGGGCCTCCGTGTAGACGGCCGGGTCGGGGCGCCGGGTGGCCTCCTGGAACAGCGGGGCGAACTCGCCCAGGGTGGCGGGGTCCAGGTCCTGGACGGGTGGGGGCCAGGACTCCAGGTCCTTGGCGAGCAGCCGCGCCACCTCGTTCAGCAGGTGGTCCATGAGGGCGACGGGCTTGAGGTCGAAGAGGTGGTCCCAGCGCGAGGGCATGTGTCAGGGGCTGGCGGCGGCGGGCAGGGCCACCGGAAGGGGAGGGAGCGGAAGCGCGGCGACGGGTGCTGCCACGGGTCTGTCAGCATAGCCCAGGGCCAGCTCGCGCTGGATGACCTCCCACACGGCCCGGCGCGTGAGCAGCTCGCCGTGGGGTACCACGCCCGACAGCTCCACGTTGAAGACGTTGGGCTGGCCGTCCACGTCCAGCACGGAGGACGGGTAGGGCGCGATGACGTCGTCGCGCGAGTAGATGGAGGTGAGCCGCACGTGGCGTGGGAAGGCGCCCACGCCCAGGCCCTTGATGAATCGCGACGTCGGCGTGAGCTGCCACATGCTGCGGCTGAACCAGCCGAGCGTCGCGCAGCCCAGGTAGGCCATGCGCGTGCCCCGGTGCGGCGTGCCCAGGGTGATGAGGCTCTTCACGCGCGTGTCCCCGCCCAGCCGCTTCACGTAGTACGTGCCGATGAGGCCGCCCTTGGAGTGGCCGATGATGGTGAGCGGCCCCATGCCCGGGTGGCGCTCGTAGAGCCGGTCCACCTTGCCCTGGACCTTGCGCGCCAGCTCGTCGATGCGGTGCGTATTGAAGCGGTCCATGGTGCCGCCCAGGTGGATGGACCAGACGCAGTAGCCCTCGCGGCGCAGGCGGTGCTCCAGCACCTCCAGGACGCGGCGCGTGCTGAAGAAGCCGTGCAGCAGGAGCACCGGCCTCTGGCAGCGCTTGAAATCCGTGCGGCGCACGACCTGGTTGCCGCGTGGATCCAGATCCACGTAGCTGGCCAGGTACTTCAGCTGGCACTTCAGCTTCCGGTACTGCATCACGAACGGATTCATCCCAGCGCCCCCGTCCCTCCTGAACGGGAGAAAGCTAGGGAGCGCGTCAGCGCGCGGCCCGGATCAGCGCCCGTCCGGTCAGGTGAAGTGTTCGAGGAAGTTCATCAGCACCCGGTGCGCGTGCGGCGTCGGGGTGATGCCGGACAACAGCCGGGGAACGTACTCGCCCTCGGGAATGCCCTTCTCCCGCCCGAGCGACTCCAGCGTGTCCTCACGAGCGAGGATGACCGCGCGCATGGCGTCCGTGGGCATCTCCGGGTGGAACTGCACGCCGCGCACGTTGGGCCGGAACGCGAGCGCCTGGTTCGCGGTGTTGGCGTTGCCCGCGAGCACCATGGCGCCTTCCGGCAGGCGGGAGACGATGTCCTCGTGGGTCTGCTGCACGGTGAAGCGCTCCGGCAGGCCGGTGAACAGCGGATCCGCGCGGCCCTCGGGTGAGAGCGTCACCTCCACGGTGCCCGTCTCGCGGCCGTTGGGGTTGCGCGACACCTTGCCGCCGTAGGCCTCCGCGAGCAGCTGTTGACCAAAGCACACGCCGAGCACGGGGATGCCCTGCTCGCCCGCTTCCACCATGAAGGCGCCCGCGCGCTCCATCCACGGCTCGCGCTGCGTCACCGACAGGGGCGAGCCCGTCATCATCACCGCGTCGTAGCCCTTCGCGTCCTTGGGCAGGGGGGCGCCCTTGTGCACGGGAAGGATGTCGAAGCGCTGACCGGACAGTCCAATGGTTTGCAGAAACCACCGCTCATAGTCGCCCACGGAGAGCTGGACGGAGGTCGCCGCGTCGCCGGCTTTCAGCAGGAGGACGTTCTTCATGGGGGCAGGTTGCCGCGTCATGTCCTCATTCCTACCGTGTCCAGCCGTCCGTGTCCGGTGCCCGCCACTCCCAGGTCGCTCGCGCGCCGTGCTCACCCGAGGCCTCGCCATGACCGACGCTCGTTCGCTCACTCCCAAGCTCCCTGTGCTCAAGCTGCTCATCGACGGGCAGCAGGTGGACCCCATCGAAGGGGGCACCTTCGCGGTGGTGAATCCCGCCACCGGCCAGAAGATCGCGGACGTGCCCGCGGGCACCGCCGCGGACGTGGACCGCGCGGTGAAGGCCGCGCGCCGCGCCTTCGAATCCGGGCCGTGGGGGAAGATGACTGGCCGCGAGCGCGGCAAGCTCATCCGCAAGCTGGCGGACCTGCTCTACGAGCGCCGCGAGGAGTTCGCGCTCGTCGAGTCGCTGAACAACGGCAAGACGTTCAAGGACGCCATCCGGGGTGACGTGGCGCCGGCCTCCGCGACGCTCGCGAACTTCGCGGACATGGCCAGCACCATCACGGGCGAGGTGCTGCCCGTGGACGGCCCCTTCCACACCTACGCGCTCAAGGAGCCGGTGGGCGTGGTGGGCGCCATCGTGCCGTGGAACTACCCCACGTGCATGCTGGGCTGGAAGCTGGGGCCCGCGCTGGCCGCCGGCTGCACGGTGGTGGTGAAACCGTCCGAGTACACGCCGCTCACCGCGCTGAAGCTGGGCGCGCTGGCGCTGGAGGCGGGCTTCCCGCCCGGCGTCATCAACATCGTCACCGGCCTGGGTGACCCCGCGGGTGAAGCCATCGCCCGGCACCCGGACGTGGACAAGATTTCGTTCACCGGCTCTGGCCGCACCGCGCGCCGGCTGCTCCAGGCGTCCGCCGCGAGCAACCTGAAGAAGCTGACGCTGGAGCTGGGCGGCAAGAGCCCGCAGATCATCTTCCCGGACGCGGACTTCGACCGCGCGGTGGAGGCGTGCTTCTGGGGCATCTTCGGCAACAAGGGGGAGACGTGCAACGCAGGCAGCCGCGTGCTGGTGCACCAGGACGCCTACGAGTCCTTCGTCGCGAAGCTCGCGGAGAAGGCGCGCACGATGAAGGTGGGCGACCCGCTGGACGTGTCCACGGAGATGGGCGCGCTGGTGAGCCAGAAGCAGATGGACGTGGTGCTGGGCTACATCGAGAGCGGCAAGCAGCAGGGCGCGAAGCTGCTCGCGGGCGGTGGCCGCGACACGGAGGGCTTCAAGGCGAAGGGCTGCTTCGTGAAGCCCACCATCTTCGGTGACGTGAAGCCGGACATGAAGATTGCCCAGGAGGAGATTTTCGGCCCGGTGCTCAGTTGCCTGCGCTTCCGCGACGACGCGGAGGCCATCGCGATGGCGAACAGCACGCAGTACGGCCTGGCCGCGTCCATCTGGACGGGCGATGTCGCGAAGGCCCACGCGCTGGCGAAGCAGGTGAAGAGCGGCGTGGTGTGGATCAACTGCTTCAACGAGTTCGACGACGCGGCGCCCTTCGGTGGCTACAAGGAATCCGGTTGGGGCAAGGACCTGGGCCACCACGCGCTGGATGGTTACCTCCAGACCAAGGCCGTGTGGACGAAGTTGCCGTCTCCCTGACTCACCCCGCGCGCTCCACTCCATTCCATCGCTTCACCGCCGCATGACGAAGAAAAGGAAGGTCCGCATGGCGTCGCGTCCCAAGGCCAAGGTGCTCACCCATCCGGCGATGGCCCGCCGGGCTCGCGCGAAGGAGCGGAGCGAGGGAGGGCCGCGAGCGGTGCCCGGACAGCAGGGGGACATGGACTCCCTGCGCCGGTGGATGGACGAGAAGGGCGTCCGCAAGGTGAAGGTGGGCGCCATCGACATGGATGGCGTCTGGCGCGGCAAGTACATCTCGCTGGAGAAGTTCTACAGCGCCGCGAAGAGTGGCCTGGGCTTCTGCGACGTCGTCTTCGGCTGGGACCTGGGCGACGAGCTGTTGGACAACACGAAGGTGACGGGCTGGCACACGGGCTACCCGGACACGCCCGCGAAGGTGGACCTGTCCACCGCGCGCATCATCCCGTGGGAGCCGGACACCGCGGCGTTCCTGCTGGACTTCGTGAACCCGGACGGCACGCCCTTCGAGGCGAGCCCGCGCCAGTTGCTCCAGAAGATGGGCCAGCGCGCGCGCAAGCTGGGCTTCCTGCCCAAGTTCGGCGCGGAGTACGAGTTCTTCCTCTTCAAGGAGGGCCCGCAGAGCCTGCATGAGAAGGGCTTCAAGAACCTCACGCCGCTGACGCCGGGCATGTTCGGCTACTCGTGGCTGCGCACGTCCATGAACGCGCCGCTGGTGCACGCGCTCATCGACGGGTGCAACGCGTACGGGCTCAACATCGAGGGCTTCCACACGGAGACGGGCCCCGGCGTCTTCGAGGCCGCCATCCGCTACGACACGCTGGAGCTGGCGGCGGACCGCGCGGCGCTCTTCAAGACGGTGGTGAAGGAGATCTGCGCGAAGCACGGCGTGTCCGCGTGCTTCATGGCGAAGGTGGATCCGAAGCTGCCGGGCTGCTCCGGCCACGTGCACCAGTCGCTGTGGAACCTGAAGGAGGAGGAGAACCTCTTCCACGACCCGTCGCAGAAGCACGGGATGAGCAAGCTGATGCGGCACTACATCGGCGGGCAGGTGGCGCTGATGCCGGATCTGACGGCGCTCTACTGGCCCACCATCAACAGCTACAAGCGCAGCGTGGAGAACACCTGGGCGCCCACCACCGCGACGTGGGGCCTGGAGAACCGCACCTGCGCCATCCGCGTCATCGGTGACAGCGGCAAGTCCATGCGCATCGAGTACCGCCAGCTGGGCGCGGACATGAACGCGTACATCGGCATGGCGGTGAGCCTGGCCGCGGGCCTGTGGGGCATCGAGAACGAAATCGAACCGCCCGCGCCCGTGCTGTCCAATGCCTACGAGGCGAAGAACACGAAGCCGCTGCCCCGCACCCTGAAGGACGCGGTGGCCCTCTTGAAGAACAGCGAGCGAGCCCACGAAATCCTGGGCGAGGGCTTCGTGGATCATTTCGTGCGCACCCGCGAGTGGGAGGTGCGCCAGTACGAGCGGGCGGTCACCTCCTGGGAACTGGAGCGCTACCTTGAGCTCATCTGAAGGAGGACCTTCCATGAAACCTTTCGACATTCCCTCCGAGCCGCGTGTCACGGAGATGGCGTGGCCCACGCGCATCGTGTTCGGCGCGGGCGCGCTCCAGAAGCTGCCCGCGCACGCGGCGCGGTTGAACATGAAGCGCCCGTTGCTGGTGACGGACGCGGGTGTGGTGAAGGCGGGCCTCGCCGCGCGCGTGGCGGACGTGCTCAAGGGCGCGGGCCTGGAGTGCGCGGTGTTCGACCGCGTGGAGCCCAACCCGACGGAGCGCGACGTGTTCGCGGGCCTGGAGGCGTACCGCGCGCACAAGGCGGATGGCATCGTCGCCCTGGGCGGTGGCAGCGCGCTGGACGCGGGCAAGCTGGTGCAACTGCTCACCACGCACGAGCCGCCGCTCAGCCGCTACGACGACGCGAAGGGCGGCGACCAGTACGTGCGCGACGACCTGCCTCCGCTCATCGCCATTCCCACGACGGCGGGCACGGGCTCTGAAGTCGGGCGCTCCGGCGTGGTGACGCTGGCGGACACGGGCCGCAAGACGGTCATCTTCAGCCCGCACCTGCTGCCGAAGGCGGCCGTCATCGACCCGGAGCTGACGCTGGGCCTGCCCCCGTCCGTCACGGCGGCCACGGGCATGGACGCGCTCACCCACTGCATCGAGGCGTATGTCGCCAATGGCTTCCATCCGCTCGCGGACGCGGTGGCCATCGACGGGGTGATGCGCGTGGGGCGCTCGCTGGTGACGGCGGTGCAGGAGGGCCGCGACCTGGCGGCGCGCACGGACATGATGGTGGCGGCGATGGAGGGCGCCATGGCCTTCCAGAAGGGCCTGGGCGCGAGCCACGCGCTGGCGCACGCGCTCACGCCCATCTCCAACGTGCCGCACGGTCTGGCGAACGCCATCGTCCTGCCCGCGGTGATGGAGTTCAACCGCGCGGCCTGCACGGCGCGGCTGGCGCGCATCGCCACGGCGCTGGGGGACACGTCCAACGCGCGCGAGGAGGTGCTCGCGGCGAACGCCATCGACCGCGTGCGCAAGCTGGCGGCGTCCGTGGGGATTCCGACGCGGCTGCGCGAAGCGGGCGTGCAGGAGAAGGACCTGGAGCACATCGCGCAGAAGGCCTTCCAGGACGCGTCCCACCAGGGGAATCCGCGCACCGTGACGGAGGCGGATCTGCTGGCCATGGCCCGCGAGGCGTACTGAAAAGCGGCTTCACTCCGACTTGATTTCAGAGTGTTTCAGCGGGGCCTCTTCCGAGGGAAACGGGAGGGGCCCCGTGCCTTTGGTGCGCTTGAATCAAGCAGGGCCTCCCCCGTCAGAAGGTTCAGAACGCAGCAACAACGCGGCTCAACGGAGGCAGGTCATGAAGGCGATGCTCAAGAAGATGGTGGTGGCTGTGGCGCTGGTCGCGAGCTCCCCGGTGATGGCGGCGGACTACCACGGCGCCTCCCCTCTCGTGAGCCGTCAGGACCAGGCTCGCATGGAGCGCGAACGGCACGAGCGGGAGCGGATGGCGCGGCTGGAGCGCGAACGGCAGGAGCGGGCGCGGATGGAGCGCGAGCGTCAGGCCCGGCTGGAGCGTGAGCGCAAGGAGCGGGCGCGGATGGAGCGGGAGCGTCAGGCCCGGCTGGAGCGCGAGCGGTTGGAGCGGGAACGGCAGGCTCGGATCGAGCGGGAGCGCAGGGAGCACGAGCGTCTGGCTCGGCTGGAGCGCGAGCGTCAGGAGCGGGAGCGGTTGGCGCGGCGCGACTCGCACTACCGGGGCGGCTGGGTGAACTAGGCAGCCATGGTGTTACAGCCTGAAGCAGCACGGAGGCCCGGGGGCGGATGACCACCCTCGGGCTTCTTCGCGTCTGGAGGTCAGTGGGCGGTGGACTCGATGGGCTGCGTGCGGGGTCCTGCATCCAAGGCGGTGCTGCCCGCGTCCACGACGGCGCCTGTCTCCGGCGTGAACTCCAGCGTCTCCACGAAGATGCGCCCTGGCAGCCGCAGGTCCATGGCGGTGATGTGCTCGCGGTCGCGCAACTCATAGAGTTGCCGTGCCACCCAGTTCGCCTGCACGGGTTCGTCGGAGAAGAAGACGTAGACGCGCACCTTCCCCTCCTGCACCGGCACACGGAAGCGGGTGTTGGCGACAGGCCGGTTCGCCTCGCAGCGGATGGAGCGGTTCTCCCGAGTGAGCGTGAGCTGCCGGATGATGCCCTTCTCGGACGTCGTGAAGAGCATGCAGTAGGGGAGCTGTCCCTCGACGGGGATGATCTCCATCGTCGCGGGGCCCGTGCGCTTCACCTGCGCGCGCGTCACCTTCGCGGGCTTCGCGTCGTCGCAGCGCACGGAGCCCGCGCCCAACGCCATCACCGTCAACAAGCCCGTCCAGCGCGTCACGTGTTCTTCCCAGGGAAGGATGCCGACCGCGAGCCTACCCCTCCTGTCCGCGTGAGAAGCGGCTTCACTCGGGCTTCATTTCAGAGTGTTTCAACAGGGCCATCTTCCGATGGCGCGGTTGAATCAAGCAGGGCCTCCCCCGTCAGTAGGTTCAGAACGCAGGACAACGCGGCTCACGGAGGCAGGTCATGAAGGCGATGCTCAAGAAGATGGTGGTGGCTGTGGCGCTCGTCGCGAGCTCCCCGGTGATGGCGGCCGACTTCCACGCCGCCACCCCCCTCGTGAGCCGCCAGGACCAGACCCGCATGGAGCGCGAGCGGCAGGAGCGCGAGCGGCAGGCCCGGCTGGAGCGGGAACGGCAGGAGCGCGAGCGGCAGGCCCGTCTGGAGCGCGAGCGGCAGGAGCGGGAGCGGCAGGCGCGGCTGGAGCGGGAACGGCAGGAGCGGGAGCGGCAGGCGCGGGTGGAGCGCGAGCGGCAGGAGCGGGAGCGCCTGGCCCGGCTGGAGCGCAGCCGCTACGGCGGTGGGTGGCTGAACTAGGCGGCCACGGTGTCACGGCTTGAAGCAGCACGGAGGCCCGGGGGCGGATGACCACCCTCGGGCTTCTTCGCGTCTGGCGCTCAGTTGGCCAGCGGCTCCACGGTCAGCTCGCGGGTACCGGCGTCCGGGGCCGTGCCTCCGTCGGACGTCACCACGCCGCCCGCGCCCACGATGCCGCCCGTCGCTTCCGGCTCGCCCGTCTCCGGCGTGAACTCCAGCGTCTCCACGAAGATGCGCCCCGGCAGCCGCAGGTCCATGGCGGTGACGCGCTCGCGGTCGCGCAAGTCGTAGAGCTGCTGCGCCACGGAGCCCGCCGGCACGCGCTCGTCGGAGAAGAAGATGTAGACGCGCACCTTCCCCTCCTGCACCGGCACGCGGAAGCTGGTGTTCGCGACGGGGCGGCCCGGGTCGCAGCGGATGGAGCGGTTCTCGCGCGTGAGCGTGAGCTGCCGGATGACGCCCTTCTCGGACATCGTGAAGAGCATGCAGTAGGGGAGCTGTCCCTCGACGGGGATGATCTCCATCGTCGCGGGGCCCGTGCGCTTCACCTGCGCGCGCGTCACCTTCGCGGGCGGCTTCGCGTCGTCGCAACTCATGATGCCCGCGCCCAGCACCATCACCGTCAACAAGCCCGTCCAGCGCGTCATGTGTTCCTCCTCGGGAAGGTGGAATGGCCGACACCGCCAGCCTACCCCGGCCCCATGCCTTCCGGTCCTGTCCGCTTTTCGTGGACGCCCGTGAGGCCGCCGAGTGCACGGTCGTGCACATGGCTTCCTGCGTCATCCGGGCCCGGACCTACTCCGGGCGTTGGTAGACGATGACCTGCGGCGTTTCGTCCAGGTACAGCCCGGTGACCGGCGTGCGCGTGCCGAAGGCCTGCCACGTGAGGAACTCGTGCTCGCGGAACTCCTGGTGGTACTGGTACGCGACGATGTCCGCGTCGAACGGGCTGTTCACCGCTCGCACGTCCGCGCGCAGCATGCCGTTGCGCTGGTAGTCGCGGAACGAGAAGCCGTTCACCTCGTGCAGGTAGACGCGTGCGCCCTGCTTCGCGTGTTCGTTGATCCACGGCAGCACGCCGGTGACGTGGCTGGACCAGAACTGCCGCTGCATCCCCAGCGTCGCCGAGCCTGGCAGCCCGCCCGCCAGCTCCGAGTACGCCGCCGTGCCGTACGGGAACACCCGCACCAGCCCCAGCAGCGCGGGCGCCATGAGCAGCGCGAACACCGGCACCGTCACCGCCAGCGGTGACACCGAAGGCCGCCGCGCCTTCAGCACCTCCCACAGCGCGAAGCACCCGCGCGCCACCGCCGCGCCCGCGAGGATGCCCAGGAAGGGCATGGACGGGAACCAGTGCTTCACGCCGCCGAAGTGCGGCACCTGCGGGTGGCTGATGATGAGGATGGACGTCACCGCGTTGACGCCCACCAGCGCCTCCGCCGCCGTGGGCATCCGCACCCAATCGCGCGTGCGTTCACTCACGCTGAGCAGCGCGCGGCCCACGAGCGCCACGAAGCCCGTCACCATGGGCGCGAAGAGGCTGGTGGGCACCGTCAGCGCCGTCTTCACCAGCACGTAGCTGAGCGGGAAGGGCGGCCCTCGCATCAACGTGCCCAGGTAGAACCAGGCGTAGTGGTTGTGCGTCGCGTGGAAGGCCAGGTACCACGCGGTGCGGTCCACCGGCGCGTGCCAGAGGTAGGGCCAGTGCAGGTAGAAGAGGACGGGGCCCAGCACCGCCATGGCCGCCAGCGGAACCAGCGCCTGCGTCACCGGCAGGCTGACGCGCCGCAGCTCCCTCAGCAGCACCGCGCAGCCCACCGCGAGCCCCACGAAGAACAGCGTGTGCGGGCTCAGGAGCAGGAACTTCTTCTGGAACCCGGCGGGCCCGCCCAGGAACACCACCAGCAGGCCGTACAGCACCGCCACCGCGGCGAAGAGCCCCACGAAGCGGAAGAGCCGCACGCGGGCCTCGGGGTTGCCTTCGCTTGCCTGCCAAGCGCGCCACAGCGCGAACGGCGACAGCACGAACGGCAGGAAGAGGGCGTTGTGCTTCGTGGCGAGGGCCAGGCCGAACGCCACGCCGCCCGCGACGCCCCAGCGGGTGCTCTCCAGCGCGCGCCAGAAGCAGTACACGACGAGCAGCCACATCGCGGCCACCGGCATGTCGAAGCACGCCAGCTCCGCGTTGAAGTACTGGCGCGGCACCAGCAGGAAGGAAAGGGCGGCGAACCACCCCGCGGTGCGGCCGTACAGCGCGCTGCCCAGGAGGAAGCACAGCGCGGGCACCAGCGCCGCCATCGCGAACGCGGGCAGCCGGTAGGCCGTCGCGTCGCGCATCACGCCCAGCGTGTCGTGGAAGAGCAGGTGGCTCAACCCGAACAGCGTCTTCATCAGCGCCGGGTGCTCGTGGTTGTAGTCCCACGAGCGCACGATGGCGCTGTCCGTGAATGCCTGCGCGGGCGAGTGCAGCAGCAGCCGGAACCACTGCGAATAGCCCTCCGCCGCGGCGAAGTAGACGCTCTCGTCGCGCGTGAAGCCCACGGCGGCTTCCGTGCTCCACAGCGCCGCGAACGCCAGCACCCACAGCGCCAGGGCCGTGAACTTCTCCTCGCGCGTGGCGGGGCGTCCGGTCATCTGAAACGTCACCGGAGCTGTCATGGCTTCACCCCCACCGCGGGCTCCAGCGCCATCACGTCCAGGCACACCTGCCGCGACTCCGCGTTGTCCGCCTGCACCCAGACCTTCACCGTGCGCGGCGGCCCGGGCGGCAGCACCACCTCCGCCTTCTGCACGCCCTCGCGGCCCGGGGGAATGGGCACGTCCAACAGCCGCTCGCCCGAGGCCGCGTCATCCACGCCCAGGTACGAGGTGGACAGGCGCGGGTCCTTCGGGTGCGCGAACTCGAAGATGATGCCGCCCTCCAGCCGCAGGCCCATGCCGGACGGCACGTTGGCGAACTCCGCCACCAGCCGCTGCGCGCCTCCGGGCGCGTGCATCCACAGGCAGTGCCGGGGCTCGTAGAGGATTTCGTGCCACTCCGGCGCCACGTACAGGTGCGGCGGGCCAGGGCAGCGGTGCACACGCCCGTCGAAGGGGCAGTCCCGGCGCGAGCCGTCCGGCTGCTCCAGGTACACGTGCGCCGCGTTCGCGGACTCGCTCGCCACCCAGTGGCGCGGGCGGTAGCGGCCGTTCTCGTAGAGGCGCAGCGACAGCGGGCCCATGCGCGACTCGGGCCCCAGCGCCTTGCGGCCGGGGAGGAAGGCCGCGTCGAACGCGCCCACGTCGGAGCGGGGCAGCTCCGGCTGGCCCAGCACCCAGATGCGCGGGTGCGCGCTCAGGTCCGCGCCGTCCGACTCCAGCCACCCGTACACGGGCACGGAGGACGGCACGAACAGACGGGCGCGCTCGGTCCACCAGGGGAACAGCAGCACCGCGTCCCCGGGGCGCGCATCGCGGGCCAGCACGTCCGCCATGGCGCGCTCGTCCGCGTCCGTGGGCAGCCGGCCCGGAAGCCTCAGCTGGAAGACCAGGCACAAGAGCGCGACGAGCAACAAGGCCCCCAGCTCCACCAGGGGCAGGGCGCGCAGGGCCTTAGGACTTGGCAAGACGGATCTTCTGCTCGCTCTTTTCGCGGCAGAAGGTGCAGAAGATGTGGTCGCCCTGATTGAAGGACGGCGTCCAGGGCGGGTACATCGAGCAGCGCGGATCCAGGCAGTGGTGCAGCTCCCAGAGCGTGCCCAGCTGGTGCAGCGCGTGGCGCGTGATGGGCTTGAAGTCCTTCTCCAGGTCCTTGAACGGCGCGATGGAGAGGATTGCCCGGTCCTTGCCGTACCTGGCGAAGCCCGACGTGGGCGCCTTGCCGCTGGGCAGGTCCCGGTCCTTCAGCTTGCGCGAGGTGAGCAGCAGCACCTTGTCGTCCTTGTAGGCCCGGATGCCCTTCACCTCATCGAGCAGCTTCTCCGCGTCCAGGGGCTCGGACATGCCCGCGGGGACTTCCGCGGAGCCGCTGTGCTCGCTGCCCACGCCAAAGGCCGTGTAGAGCGTGCGGTTGAACTTGGCGAGCTGCTTGTCGTCGAAGGGGTCCAGCGTCACGACGCGAATCACGGGGCGTCACCTCGGCGGGAAGGCCCTCGCGGTGCCGGGCGCGCGCTTGCGGCGCGACGCGGGCGGCCGGAGGGCCGTGGGGTTCACTCGTCCTCGGGCGGCTTCGCCTTGGGAGGACGGCCACGCTTCTTGGGCGCGGCGGGCTCCGCGGGTGCGGCGCCCTCGGGTGGTTTGGCCTTGGGCGGACGGCCGCGCTTCTTCGGGGCGGCGGGCTCGGCGCCCTCCGCCACCTCGGGCTTCGGCTTGGGCGGACGGCCGCGCTTCTTCGGAGCGGCGGCCTCCTCGCCTTCGGCCGGCTTGGCCTTGGGCGGACGGCCGCGCTTCTTGGGAGCGTCCTCGCCCCCCTCCTCGCCGCCTTCCTCCTCGCCGCCTTCTTCCTCGGAGGACTCCTCTTCGGACTCGGACTGCGGCTCCTCGTCCGAGGGCAGGTCCAGCTCCCCGCCCTCCAGACCCATGAGGTCGCCGTCCAGGTCCATGTCGTCCTCGTCGCCACCGGGCCGCGCGAACTCCGCGGCGGTGCGCTTGGGACGCTCCTTCCCGGGCGGGAAGAGGACGATGTCGATGGAGTCCTCGGCGTTGGCCTCGGCGGTGCCCAGCGCGGCGGCGACCTCCGAGACCAGCAGGTGCCGGGCGTTGTCGTAGAGCTCGCGCTCCTTGGTGGGCAGCGGCCGCAGCTCGCTGAGGACCTGGAGGCCCTTGACGACCTCCGCCAGACCCAGGATGCCGCCCTGGGTCATTCGGTCCAGGTTGGTGCGCGCGCGTTGCTTCCAGTCCAGGTCGGCCTTGTCACTGTCCGAGCGGAGGAACGCGTAGATCTCCTCCACGTCGGTGGGACTGGCCACCTTGCGCACGCCGATGGAGAGGATCTTCCCCTGCGGCACCATCACGACCGCGCCGTCTTCCTCCCGGCGCATGGTGACGAAGGTGAGGCTCTGGCCCGCCACCTCCTTCACGTCGATGGCGGCAACGCGGCAGACCCCCTGGTTGGGGTAGACGACCCGGTCTCCAACCTGGAGCTGGAGTGCAGCGGACCCTTCTGGCATGGCCCCCTCGTGGGCGGGTGGGATGATCACCGAAGCGAGCGCCGGTCGTAGCACCGAGCCTCGCCGGATGCCACGAGATTACCGGGGAAGCATTGTCATCCGGTTGGCATTGCGCTGCGCTTCCAACAGCTTGGCCATGACCTCGTGCGCCTGCGAGTCCAGGACAGCGTCGATTTGGGCGTCGGTCGGCCCCTCGTCCGCCGTGCTTCCGGGCCGTGCGTCCACGCGGGTGGAAAGTCCCACCGTCGCCATCACCGCGATCCCCAGGGCCAGCACCGCCAGCAGCTTCTTCATGAGCGTCCTCCGTGGCGGCCCAGGGTAGGGGCGGCGCCCGGATGATCAATTTTTCGGCTACAGGCTGGCGGTGTCCTGTAGCGGCCCGTCGCTCGCTACTGGTGCAGCGGCGCCACCGGCGTCACCTCCAGCGTGAGGCCGCCGGAGTTGTCCTGGACGTCGTCATCCGGGAACGCGAGCCGCAGCCAGCTCGCGCCGCGCATCACCGTGGGCTGGTTGACCTCCAGCACCTCCAGCGTGCCCGGGGCCACGGCCGGGGACGGTCCCGCGCCGTGCAGCGCGAGCACGCCGCCCACCTCGCCGCCGCCGAAGCCGCGCGTGCGCGCCGGTTCCCCGGCCGAACGCACGACGACGCGGTAGGTGGTGGACGGATCCAGCTCCCGGAGCGTGAAGCCGTCGTGGGGTGACAGCGAGACGGCGTGCCGGCGCGCGTCCAGGAGCAGGGTGGTGATGGCGCCGCTCGCCTGTTCGCGCACGTGCACCTGGAGCGCGCCGCGGTTGTCGTCGGGCCGGTCGTCCCAGAGGAACACGTAGAGGACGGAGGCGTCGCGCACCAGCACCTCGTCGGCGCCCACCAGTCCGAAGCTGTCGCGCGCCGTCAGCGCCGTGCCGCCCTCCAGGAAGTACACGGCCTGGGCCACCGGCAGCGGGCCGCCCACCGACACGCGGCCCTCCACGCGCAGGCCGTAGGCGCGGGAGGGATCCAACCGCATGCGCGCCGCCTGGGACGGGGGCACGCGCAGGGCATGCGCGACCGCGCTGAGCGCGAACGGGCCGCCGGAGGAGTAGCGGGCGAAGGATGCGGGCGTGTCGCCCGGACCCGCGCGGGGCAGGGCGCGCGCCGCGACTGCTTGCTTCGGCGCGAGCCGCGCATGGACCGCCAGCGTGGTGCCGCGCTCGGCGTGCACGCGCTGGCTGAAGGGCACCATGCCCGGCATCAGCACCTCCAGCACATGGTCGCGGTCCGACGGCAGCTGGGTGATGAGCGTGGGCGTCGTCTCCGCCAGCGTCCGGCCGTCCACGCGGATGACGGCGCCCGCGGGAGAGGAGCTGAGCTCCACCGCGAACGTGTTGGAGCCGCCCATCACCAGGCCCAGCCACATGGCCACGAGCGCCGCCACCGCCACCGGCGCGCCGCGCACCGCCCAGCCGCGCAGGGAGCGGTGCCACGCGGGCGGCGGCTCCGGAGGCATCGCTTGCGGGGGCAGGGGCTGCGTCGTCAAATCGCCTCGGGGCTCACCCCCGGGCTCGGAGTCGTGGAGGGGGACCTCCGGAGGCGTGGCGATGGGCGGCGGTTCGGCGACGCCGCTCCAGCGGCCCACCCGTGCGACGAACTCGCGCGGCAGCTGCACCGGGCGGCCGGACTCCACGAGCTCCGGCTCGAAGAGGTAGCCCATGAAGTGGCCCAGGTCGCTGGCGGACACGTCCGGCGCGGTGACGTGGAGCTGTCGCGCCAGCGCCTCCGCGAAGGCCTGAGCGGTGGGGTAGCGCTGCTCCGGGCTGGTGGCCATCGCGGTGAGCAGGATGCGCTCCAGCGCGGCCGGGATGTTCGGCGTCCACTCGCGCGGGCGGGGGAAGTCGCCCTGGGAAATCTTGCGCAGCACGTCCTGGAGCGAGCCCTCGAAGGGGCGCCGTCCGCAGAGCATCTCGTAGAGGACCGTGCCCGCGGCGAACACGTCCGTGCGCGCGTCCAGCGCCTCGCCGCGCGCCTGCTCCGGCGCGAAGTAGACGTACTTGCCCTTCGCGGGGTCCGCCTTCGTGTCGGAGCGCCCGGCGAGCCGCGCCCGCGCGATGCCGAAGTCCACCAGCTTCACCTGCCCCTCGAAGGAGAGGAGCACGTTCTGCGGGCTCACGTCCCGGTGGACGATGTGCAGCGGGCGGCCGTTGTCATCCAGCCGCGTGTGCGCGTACGCCAGCCCCCGCAGCATGTCGATGGCCACCAGCACCGCCAGCGGCGGCGGCAGCGCGGGCAGCCCCTTCTCCCGCGCCCGGCGAAGCACGTGCGAGAGCGGATGGCCGTCCACCCACTCCATCGCGAGGAAGTACTCGCCCTCCACCTCGCCGAAGTCGAAGATCTGCGCGATGTTGCCGTGCGACAGCCCCAGCGCGATGCGCGCCTCGTTGATGAACATGGACACGAACGCGCTGTCGTCCGCGTAGCCCGGGAGGATCTTCTTGATGACCACCGGCTTCGTCACGCCCGCCACCGCCGTCATCCGGGCGCGGTAGATCTCCGCCATGCCGCCCGTCGCGATGCGCTCGAGCAGTTTGTACTTGCCGAACTGGAAGCCGGCGGAAGGCGGCGGCACGTTCGAATCGGCTCCGGTGGAGGGGAGTCCTTCGCAAAAACCGCGAGAAGCTATCATGAGGCCATTCAGACGCTCCGGGTGGAATATTCCGCTACGCTCGCCAGCCTGTTCCCGTAACCGTGCATTCTTCCTCCTGGTGTGGAGCACCCTCACATGGGGTGGCTGCCGGGAGTCACCTCCCGCCGAACCGGCACGCACGGTAGCCCCGGAGCCAGCACTCCGTGTGGATCCGGGAGCCCCTCCACCCGCTCCCGCGGACGCGGGCACCTGGGCGGATGCGACCGTCACGCCCGTGTCCGCGCCCGTCTGGGGCGAGCCTCTCCCGGAGGACGTCCTCCGGCTGGAGCTGTCGGGAGATCAGGTGCGCCTGGGCGCGGAGACCTTCACGCCAGCCCGCGCCCGGGACGCGGCCAGCCTGGCGGAGCGGGTTCGGGGCAAGGACGTGCTCGTCGCCGTGGAGGACTCGGACACGTTCCTCGCGCAGGTGTCGGACGCGCTGGCGGTCTTGCGCGCGCAGGCGGCGGAGGTGTGGCTCCAGCACCCGGACGCGCCGGTGGCCTACCGGTTGGTGCTGCGCGACGAGCAGGGCTTCCGGGCGTGGCTGGAGGAGGTGGCGCCCGGCAAGCTGCGCATCATCCAGCGCGCGGACGGCTTCGAGCTGAGCACCAGCGTGGGCAAGCTGCCGGGGCCGGACCGCAACGGACCCTCCGTGCCGGTGCGCGGCGGGCGCCAGGACATCGCGACGCTGCGGCGGGAGCTGGCCCGGCTGAAGACGCGCTTCACCACATCGGACGACCTGTGCCTCGTGCCGTCGTTCGGTACGGAGGTGGGGCAGGTGGCGCGGGCGCTCGGCGGCACGTACGTCGCGCCGGAGGAGGGGCTCTTCGACACGCTCTGCCTCGTGTACCCCACGCCCCGGTCCGCTCCGGACGCGGGTTCCCCGTAACACAGGGACCAGGAAGCCTGCCGCCTGCAGGCCGGGCACGCACCCCGGGTGGAGTCCCACGTCGCCTTGAGGTGGTGGGGCCGCGCCGCTACTACCCGTGACAGTCCGCGCGCCCTAATGTCCCGCGCGCCTTTTCCCCTGAAGGCTTCGGAGGGCAATGCTCCCTCCCCGGAGGTCGTTGATGGTCGCCGCAACCGAGCCCGCTTCCCGTCCCCAGGATGTTCTCGCCGGGGCCACCTTCCTCTTCCAGGAGGTGGGCTCCACCCGCATCCTCACGCCGGAGGGGTTCTCCGAGGAGCAGCGGCTCTTCTTCAAGACGGCGCTCCAGTTCTGCCGTGAGCAGGTGCTGCCCCAGGCCGCGCGCATCGAGGGCAAGGACAACGCTCTGCTGCGCGACCTCCTGCGCCGCGCGGGCGAGCTGGGCCTCTTGAGCGTGGACATCGCGGAGACCTACGGCGGCACGGGTCTGGACAAGACGACGTCGCTGCTGCTCGCGGAGGCCATGAGCCTGTTGGGCTCGTGGTCGGTGACGTCCAGCGCGCACACCGGCATCGGGTCGCTGCCCATCGTGTGGTTCGGCAACGAGGCGCAGAAGGCGAAGTACCTGCCCAAGCTCGCCACGGGTGAGTGGGTGGCGGCGTACGCGCTGACGGAGCAGGGCAGCGGCAGCGACGCGCGCGGGGCGAAGACGAAGGCGGTGAAGTCCGCGGACGGCAAGCACTACGTCCTCAACGGCTCCAAGCTCTACATCACCAACGCGGCCTTCGCGGACGTGTTCGTCGTCTTCGCGCAGGTGGACGGCGACAAGTTCACCGGCTTCATCGTGGAGAAGGACACCCCGGGCCTCACCGTGGGCCCGGAGGAGCACAAGATGGGCATCCGCGGCTCGTCCACGTGCCCGCTCTACTTCGAGGACGCGCAGGTGCCCGTGGAGAACCTGCTGGGCGAGTTGGGCAAGGGCCACCGCATCGCCTTCAACATCCTCAACTACGGCCGCCTGAAGCTGGGCGCGGGCGTCATCGGGAGCATGAAGCTGCAGCTGCGGAGCGCGCTGAAGTTCGCGCAGGAGCGCAAGCAGTTCAAGGCGCCCATCGCCACGTTCCCGCTCATCCGCGAGAAGCTCGCGCGCATGGCCACGCTCGTCTACGCGGTGGAGAGCATGACGTACCGCACGGCGGGCCTGGTGGACGGGCGGCTCGCGTCCAAGGAGCGCTCGGACGCGGACTACGACGCGCACGTCATCGCCGCGATGGAGGAGTTCGCCACCGAGGCCTCCATCATGAAGGTCTTCGGCTCGGAGGCCCTCGGCTTCCTGGTGGACGACGCGGTGCAGGTGCACGGCGGCGCCGGCTACATCGAGGAGTACCCGGTGGAGCGCGCCTACCGCGACGCGCGCATCAACCGCATCTTCGAGGGCACCAATGAAATCAACCGGATGCTCATCACCGGCATGCTGCTCAAGCGCGCCGTGAAGGGCGACCTGCCGCTGTTCGCGCAGGCGCGCTCCGTGGCGGAGGAGCTGAGCCGCGGCGAGCGTCCCCGCGCCGGCCGTCATGACGCGCTCGCCAACGAGGAGATCGCCGCCGAGTGCGCCAAGCACCTGGCCATCCACGGCATGCGCCTGGCCGCGGAGACCTTCGGCACGGAGCTGGACAAGCACCAGGAGGTCATGGCCGCGCTGGCGGACGTGGTGATGGACGCGTACGCGCTGGACTCCATGGTGACGCGCACCCGTCAGGCGGCCACCGGTGGCGTGCAGGACCCCGTGCGCGTGGCGCTGGTGCGGCTGTACGCGATGGAGTCCACCACGCGCGCCTTCGAGCGCACCCGCCGCGCGCTCTGCGCCACGCTCAAGGGTGACGCGCTCACGCTGGAGTTGAAGCGCCTGTCCGCGCTGGACGCCTTCACGCCGTACGACCCGGCGGAGCTGCGCGAGACCATCGTCGCGGGCCTGGAGGAGGCCGACGGCTACCCGTACAACCCGCTGTAACAGATGAAGCGCGCGGGTGCCCTGGACGCAGCGTCAGGGCATCCGCGACACGGCATCCAGGCCGAAGCTGACCCGGGCCCGCCAGGGCGCGGGCGGCAGGTGCTCCAGCGCCATCAGGGCCTCCAGCCGCTGGAGCATGTCCGGCCGCAGCCGGCCGAACGTCGCGCCGAAGCCCGGCGTCACCGCCTGCGCCACGCCCTTGCGCGGCACGGATGACGTCCACGCCACCTCGCCGTGGAGCAGCAGCGGCCCCTCCTTCATGTCCATCTCCATGAAGAAGGGCGTGCCCACCTGCACCTCGCGGGGCAGGGCGGGGGCGTCCACCTCCAGGCCCACGCCGCCGCGGGAGATGTCGCGCACGTAGAAGAAGGGCGCCCGGGGGTCGGCCTCCCGCGCGCGCAGGTGCAGCGGCAGGCGCGGGAAGCGGCGCAGGCCGTTCTGCTCCTCCTGGGCGAAGATGAACTGGAGCACCGCGTCCAGCGCGCTGCGATCCTCCGCGCCGTCGTAGCGCACGGTGAGCATGAAGCGCTCGCCGGGGCGCGGCTCCACCTTGACGACCTCGCCCAGCACCTCCACCGGACGCGGCATGCCGCCCGCGTGCAGCTCAAAGGTGAAGCGGGTGCCCAGGGGCAGGGCCTTGCGCGTCTCCAGGGTGACGCCGCCCTGACCCACGCTGCGGGTGTACTCACCGACCAGCGACTGTGGCGTTTTGTAGGCCACCTTCAGTCGAACGTTCGTGTTCACGCGCCCGCCAGTCTCAGCCTGGGAGCGAAAGAACTCAAGTTTACCCCACCCCCAAAGGTAGGCCGTCCGGCATGTGCCCCAGCGGATGTCCGCCGGCGGGCGAGCGGTGTTCCAGCCTGTTGCGCGCTTTCTTGACCCCCCTGGGGGGGGCGCGTATGTATGCCGGCCGCAGAGGGGTAAGAAGTGGGAAGGAGTGGTGGTCCGTCCCGTGCTGGGCTGAAAAGGTGGATCGTCCCGCGTGTTCCGAGGCGTCTATGAGCACCAGATCGACGCGAAGGGGCGCACCAGCCTCCCGGCGAAGCTTCGGGAGACGTTGGTGGGCGCCTACGACGAGCGGCTCATCGTCACCACGGCCCTGGACCCCTGCCTCCACGCCTATCCGGTGCGGGAGTGGGAGGCGTTGGAGACCGCGCTCGCCCGGCGCAACCCCATGGAGCCGGGGGTCAAGACGTTGATGCGGCTGTACGTGGCCAGCGCGCAGGAGTGCCCGCTGGACAAGCTGGGCCGGTTGCTCATCCCGCCGTCGCTCAGGGCGTACGCGAAGTTGGAGAAGGAAGTGGTGTGGGCGGGGATGGTGAAGGTGATTGAGCTTTGGAGCCAGGAAGGCTGGGCGAAGGCGCAGGAGGACGCGCGCCAGGAAGCCACCTCCCCGGACGTGTTGCGGGTGCTGGGCGAGCTGCGCCAGCCGTAGCCAGGAAGTCGACAGCTTTGGTTTCGCGAGAGAAGGGTGGGCAGGCGCATGGACCAGGTTCAGGAGGTTCGTCGGACCAGGGCGGTGGTGGCGGCGTCCGAGCGCGTGGAGACGCTGATGCTGGAGGGCGAGCTGGAGGAGGCGGACCTGCTCAAGCTGTGCGAGGACCTGATGCACCGCCTGCACCGGGGCACCCGTCAGGTCGTCCTCGACTTCGCGGACGTGTCGCACCTGAACTACCGCGGCGTGCGCCCGCTGATGGCCCGCACGGACGCGTTCCGCCGCTCCGGTGGAGACGTGAAGCTGTCCGGGCTGTCGCCGTACCTGGCCGCCATCTTCCGCGCGGCCGGCGCCCATGACGCCTTCGAGCTGTACCCGCACATGAACGATGCCCGGGCCGCCTTCCAGCTCGCGCGCGCTCCCTTCGTCTGACCCTGCACCCAAGGCCCCCTCCCGTGGACTTCCAGCACCAGACCGTCCTGCTCCACGAGACGGTGGAGCTGCTGAACCCGGCGGAGGGCAAGGTCATCCTTGACGGCACGCTCGGTGGCGGAGGCCACACGCAGGCGCTGCTCGCCCGGGGCGCCACGGTGGTGGGCGTGGACCGGGACCCCGTGGCGCTGGCCGCGGCCACCGCCCGCATGGGTGTCAACGCGCACTTCCAGGCCCGGCAGGGCAACTTCGCGGACCTTCTCAGCGTCGCGCAGGACCTGCTGCCCGTGGACGGCGTGCTGGTGGACCTGGGCGTGTCCTCGCCCCAACTGGACGTGGCCGAGCGCGGCTTCTCCTTCATGAAGGAGGGCCCGCTGGACATGCGCATGGGCGACAGCGGCATCACCGCCGCGGAGCTCATCGCCGAAACGGACGAGCGCGACCTGGCGAAGCTGCTCAAGGACTACGGGGAAGAGCCCTTCGCGCGGCCCATCGCGCGAGAGCTGAAGAAGGCGCTGCCCCAGCGCACGCTGGAGGCCGCGGAGGTGGTGAAGCGCGCCGTGCCTCGCAAGGCGTGGCCGGACCGCATCCACGTGGCCACCCGCACCTTCCAGGCGCTGCGCATGGCGGTGAACGGGGAGCTGGAGGCGCTGGACTCGCTGCTCGCCGCGCTGCCCTCGCTGCTCAAGGTGGGCGGCCGCGCCGCGGTCATCTCCTTCCACTCCCTGGAGGACCGGAAGGTGAAGGAAGCCTTCCGTGCCCTGGTGGGCGGGTGCACCTGTCCGCCGGGCTTCCCGGTGTGCGTGTGCAACAGCCAGGGTGACTTCGTCCTCGTGTCCAAGAAGGCCGTCGCGGCTTCCGAAGCGGAAGTCGAGGCCAACCCCCGCTCTCGCAGCGCGCACCTGCGCGCGGTGGAGAAAATCCGATGAGCAAGGCCCTCTCGCGTCCCTCCGTGTCCGTGGCCGGCGTGCTGATGCACCTGCTGCCCGCCGTCATGCTCTTCACCCTGTTCGCGGCCGTGGGCATCCTCCACGTCACCAGCCGCGTCCTGGTGGTGGACATGGGCTACCGCCTGTCCAACGCGGAGGGCGAGAGCCGCTCGCTCACCCGGGAGAACGACCGGCTCAAGCTGGAGCTGGCCACGCTCAAGGCGCCGGGCCGGTTGGAGCGCGTGGCCCGTGAGCAGCTGGGCATGGCCATGCCCAAGGGCGGCGCGGTGGTGTCCCTGGCGGACGAGCGCGTGAAGGGCTCCGGCACCGCGCAGGCCCGTTCCGCGGCCCCGGCCGTCCGCGTGGCGGAGCGGGGGACCCAGCGGTGAGGGACCTGAAGAGCGCGCGGATTCCGGAGTCGAACACGAAAGGGCTCAGGCTGCGGGTCCAGCTCTTGTTCGGGCTGTTCCTCGCGCTCCTGGGCACGGCGTTCGGCCGCGCGGTCTACCTCCAGGTCTTCCAGCAGGAGAAGCTGCGGGGCCTCGCGCAGGACCAGTACGTCCGGCAGATCGACATCCCCGCCCGGCGCGGAGACATCTTCGACCGGCGCGGCACGCCGCTGGCGCAGAGCGTGGAGGTGGACTCCATCTGGGTGGACCCGTCCCTGCTCCCCGACGTGCCGCAGGCGGCCCGTCAGCTCGCCCGCGCCGTGCACCTGGACAGCGGCGACCTGACCGCGCGCCTGTCGCGCGCCAGGCGCTTCGCGTGGGTGAAGCGCCAGGCGAAGCCCCAGGAGGTGGAGGCGGTCAAGGCGCTGGGCCTGCCCGGCCTGGGCTTCACCAAGGAGCCCAAGCGCTTCTATCCCCAGCGTGAGCTGGGCGCGCACATCGTGGGCATGGTGGGCACCGACGGCCACGGCCTGGAGGGCCTGGAGCTGGCCTTCGAGGACGAGCTGTCCGGGCAGAACTCGCGCACCTCCGGCTTCCGCGACGCCAAGGGCCGCAAGCTGATGGTCCAGGGCGCCATGGATCCGCTGGAGCGCCAGGGCGCCGCCGTCACGCTCACGCTGGACCGCCACCTCCAGTACGTGGCGGAGAAGGCGCTGGCCAAGGCGGTGGACGACGCCAAGGCGGCGGCGGGCATGGCGGTGGTGTTGGATCCGCGCACCGGGGAGATTCTCGCGCTGGCGAACAACCCGCGCTTCAACCCCAACACGCCGGAAGACGGCGTGAAGAACGCCATCCGCAACCGCGCCGCGCTGGACTCCTTCGAGCCCGGCTCCACGATGAAGGCCTTCGTGGTGGCCGCCGCGCTGGAGCAGAAGGCCATCACCGCGGACCAGCTGTTCTTCTGTGAGAACGGCTCCCTGCGCATCGGCCGTCACACCATCCGGGACACCCACCCGCACGGCTGGCTCAACGCGCAGGGCATCCTCCAGGTGTCCTCCAACATCTGCGCCGCGAAGGTCGCCGAGGCCCTGGGCCGCGAGAAGTTCGTCGCCGGCTACCACGCCTTCGGCTTCGCGGAGCGCACCGGTCTGGCGCTCACCGGCGAGAGCCGCGGCGTCATCCCGTTTCCGAAATCGGACATCTCCCTGGCCACCCAATCCTTCGGCCAGGGGATGACCTCCACCGCCGTCCAGCTGACGGCGGCCTACGGCGCGCTGGCCAACGACGGCGTGCTGATGCGCCCGTTCCTGGTCTCCAAGGTGGTGGACCCGGACGGCGTGGTACTGCTGGAGAACCAGCCCACGGAGCTGCGGCGGGTGGTTTCCCAGAGGGTGGCGCGCCAGGTCGTGGGCATGCTCGAGAGCGTGGTGGTCAAGGGAGGAACCGCGCCCAAGGCCGCCATGGACGACTACCGGGTGGCCGGCAAGACGGGTACCGCACAGAAGGCGGACCCCGTGGCACGGGGGTATTCCGACAAACGCATCGCGTCGTTCGCGGGCATGGTACCGGCCGAGGCCCCGCGCGCCGTGATTCTCGTGGTGGTGGACGAACCCAAGACAGACGTATACGGGGGGAACGTGGCTGCCCCTGCCTTCAAGGAAATCGCTACCGCTGCCATGGCCCACCTGGCCGTGCCCCCGTCCCGGACGGTGGCACCCGCCGAGGTGGCCGCGGCCGCCGCGCCCGTGGTGCCCCCTCCGGCACCGAAGGCGTTGGCGAAGGTCGTGCCCGTTCGGGCCGGCCTGGAGGATGCGGTGACCGAGACTCCGGAGCCCGGCACGGTGCGTGTGCCGGACGTCCAGGGTCAGGCGGGACGGGAAGCCGTGGTGAAGTTGCTCGCCGCGGCGTTGGAGCCACAGCTGCAAGGAAGTGGACGAGTCGTATCTCAGACCCCCCCCGCCGGTGCGCTGGTGGAGAAGGGGGCCCGGGTGACGCTGGAACTGGCGACGCGGCAATGAGGCCGTGTCCTTTCCAGGCCCCGCAAGCAATGCGTGTGAAGGGGAAGAGATGAAGCTGACGGATGTCCTCGCAGGGTGTGGAGCCGAGCAGACCTCGGGCGGCCGTTCCGCGGTCGACGTCACGGGAGTGACGCAGGATTCGCGGCGCGTGAAGCCGGGGGATCTCTTCATTGCCGTGCCGGGCCTGAAGGAAGACGGGGCCCAGTTCATTGGTGAAGCCGTGTCGCGCGGCGCTGTGGCCGTGGTGTCGGAGAAGCAGGGCCAGTCGTCGCAGGTGCCGTTCTTCAAGGTGAGCAGCGCGCGCAAGGCGCTGGCCCTCATCGCGGCCAACTTCCACGGCCGTCCCGCGGACAAGCTGACGCTCCTGGGCGTCACCGGCACCAACGGGAAGACGACCACCACGTACCTGCTGGAGGCCATCCTCGCCACGGCCGCCATGTACACCGGCTCTCCGGCGCCGGGCGTCATCGGCACGCTGGGCTACAAGTTCGGTGGCAAGACGACGGAGCTGGCCAACACCACGCCGGACCCGCTGGAGCTGCACCGCATCTTCCGAGAGATGGTGGATGCGGGCGTGGAGACGGTGGTGATGGAGGTCTCCAGCCACGCGCTCGCGCAGGAGCGCGTGCACGGGCTCACCTTCAAGGCCGCCGGCTTCAGCAACCTGTCGCGCGACCACCTAGACTACCACAAGGACCTGGAGGAGTACTTCCAGGTGAAGCGCAAGCTCTTCCTGGAGAACCTGGGCGCTTCCGGCACCGCGGTCGTCAACGCGGACGACGCCTTCGCCAGCCGCCTCTACACGGAGCTGCGCAACCAGAAGCGCATGGCGTGGAAGTTCAGCCGCACGGGCGCGGGTGAAATCTCCGCCGCGGATGCCGCCTATTCGCTCAAGGGCATCGAGGCCACCCTGAAGACGCCCGCGGGCGACATCAAGGTGAAGAGCAAGCTCCTGGGGCCCCACAACCTGGAGAACATCATGCTCGCCGCCGGCATCGCGCTGGGCGCGGGCATCAGCCGCTCGGACGTGAAGAGCGGCATCGAGCTCGTCACGGGCGTGGCTGGCCGCATGGACCGCGCGGAGAACCACCGCGGCGGCCCGGCGCCGGCGGTGCTGGTGGACTACGCGCACACGGATGACGCGCTCAAGCGCTCCCTCGAAGCGGCGCGCGCGTTGGCCAAGGGCCGCGTCATCGTCGTCTTCGGCTGCGGCGGCGACCGCGACAAGGGCAAGCGCCCGCTGATGGGCGCGGTGGCCGCGGAGGGCGCGGACCTGGTGATGGTGACCAGCGACAACCCGCGCACGGAGGATCCGGAGACCATCATCTCCGAGGTGACGCCGGGCCTGGAGAAGGGCGGCCTGCGCCGCATCTCCGAGGGCAAGGCGAAGGTCGGGGAGAAGGGCTACCTGGTGGACGCGGACCGCCGCGCCGCCATCGAGCAGGTCATCAACCTGGCCAAGGACGACGACGTCGTCCTCATCGCCGGCAAGGGCCACGAGACCTATCAGACGGTAGGCACCGAGAAGCTCGCCTTCGACGACCGCGAGGTCGCCGCGCGCGCGCTGGCCAACCGCATCCCGGGCTGAACCTTCTCAAGGCCACCCCCCCCCTCCATGGCCGTTCGATTCTCCGATGACGAGGTGGTGCAGGCGACGGGTGCGACCCGGCGCGGGGAGCCCGTGGAAGCGGGCTTTCCCGCCGTCTGCACCGACACGCGGTCGCTCACCCCCGGGTGCCTCTTCGTGGCGCTGCAGGGCGAGCGCTTCGACGCCCACGACTTCGTGGACGGTGCCCAGCGCCAGGGAGCGGCCGGGGCGGTGGTGAAGCGGGGGAGGGCGCTGCCGGCCCTGCCCCCGGGCTTCGCGTTGTACGAAGTGGATGACACCCTGGCCGCGCTGGGCGGCCTGGGCGCGCTGCACCGCCGCCGCTTCCAGATTCCGGTGGCGGCGGTGGGGGGCTCCAACGGGAAGACGACCACCAAGGAGATGGTGGGCGCCATCCTGGCCACGCGGGGCCCGGCGCTGAAGACGGAGGGCAACTTCAACAACGAGGTGGGCGTCCCGCTCACGCTCTTCCGGCTGGAGCCGTCCCACGTGGCGGCCGTCATCGAAGTGGGGATGAACCAGCCGGGCGAAATCGAACGGCTCACCCGAAAGGTCCAGCCGGACGCCGGTGTCATCACCGTCGTCCAGCCGGAGCACCTGGAAGGGCTGGGCAGCCTGGAGGGCGTGGCGGAGGCGGAAGGGGAGATGTTCCGCGAGCTGCTGCCCCAGGCCACTGCTGTCGTGAACGTGGACGACGCGCTCATCGTGCGCCAGGCCGCGCGCAGCGGCGCGAAGCACCTGACGTTCGGCCGGGCGGAAGGGGCGGACGTGCGCCTCACGGCGGTCCACACGCTGGGCCGCGACGGCATGGTGGCCACCGTGCGCTACCAGGGGAAGGACTGGCCGGTGCGCCTGCACTTCGTGGGGCCGCACAACGCGCAGAACGCGACGGCGGCGTTCGCGACGGCGCTGGCCCTGGGCTACTCCCCGGAGGAGTGCGTGAAGGGCCTGGAGTCCGCGCGTCCGTACGCGCGCAGGCTCAACATCGTGGATGGCAGGAACGGCATCACGGTGGTGGACGACTGCTACAACGCCAACCCGGCCTCCATGGAGGCCGCGCTCGTCACGCTGGGCACGCTGGTGCCGGAAGGCGGCCGGGCGGTGGCGGTGCTGGGCGACATGCTGGAGCTGGGCGCGGGCGAGGCGGAGGAGCATGCCCGGCTGGGCGAGCTCGTCGCGCGGCACGCGAAGCTGGTCGCGTTCTTCGGCCCCCGGTCCTCGGGCGGTCTGGGCAGCGCGGACATGGGAGATTCCGCCGCCCATTTCACCGAAGTGGAGCCATTGGTGGCGTGGTTGACGCCCCGGCTTTCGCCCGGTGACGTGGTGCTGGTGAAGGCCAGTCGCGGCATGCGATTGGAGCGCGTGGTGGCGGCCCTGACGGGCGCGGCACCCCCCGGAGGGAGTCACTAGTGCTGTACCTTCTGTACGAGCTCATCCAGAACACCGAGGCCGGGCGCGTCCTCAACTTCCTGCGCTACCCGACCTTCCGCATCATCGCCGCGGGCGTCTTCGCCCTGCTCCTGGGGATGCTCATCGGCCCGCGCCTCATCGCGCGGCTGCGCTTGAAGCAGCACGGGCAGAGCAACGTGCGCGAGGACACCCCGGACAGCCACCAGAAGAAGAAGGGCACGCCCACCATGGGTGGCGCGCTCATCCTCATCAGCATCGCGGCGGGCACGCTGTTGTTCGCGGACCTGAAGTCCCGCGGCGTCTGGGTGATGATCCTCCTCACCTTCAGCTACGGCTTCATCGGCTTCCTGGACGACTGGCTCAAGCTGTCCAAGCGCAACTCCAAGGGTCTGGCCGGGCGCAAGAAGATGGCGCTGCAGACGCTCTTCTTCCTCATCGCCATCTTCGGCCTGATGTGCACGTGGACGAAGGCGGACGGCTCCTTCGGGCCCACGCTGCTCATCGACACGCGGCTGACGCTGCCGTTCGTGCCGTCCCATTGGTTCAACCCGGACCTGGGCTGGTTCTACGTGGTGTTCGCGTGGGTCGTCATCGTGGGCACGTCCAACGCGGTGAACCTCACGGACGGCCTGGACGGCCTGGCCATCGTGCCCACCATCGTGTCGGCGGTGACCTTCTGCGTGCTCTGCTACGTGGCGGGCACCACGCTGCACATCGCGGACACGGAGACGGTGAACGGCGTCACGAGGCTGACCGCCACGCCGCTGTACCGCTACCTGGGCATCCTCCAGGTGCCGGGCGGCGCGGAGCTGGCCGTCTTCTGCGCGAGCATCGTGGGCGCGGGCATCTCCTTCCTCTGGTTCAACACCTACCCGGCGTCCGTGTTCATGGGCGACATCGGCTCGCTGGCCCTGGGCGGCGCGCTGGGCGGGCTGGCCGTGTTCTCCAAGAACGAAGTGGTGTCCGCCATCATCCACGGCATCTTCTTCGCGGAGGCGCTCTCCGTGATGATCCAGGTGACGTCCTTCAAGATGACGGGCAAGCGCGTCTTCAAGATGGCGCCCGTGCACCACCACTTCGAGCTCAAGGGCATGGCCGAGCCGAAGATCATCGTGCGTTTCTGGATTGTCGCCATCCTCTGTGGTGGCGTGGCCCTGCTGTCCCTGAAACTGCGCTAGTCGCTTTGCCCCCATCGAGGTCGGCCCACCCCATGAATCCCTCGCTGTCCGGTCGGAATGTCGCGGTGTTCGGGCTGGCCAAGAGCGGCGTCGCGGCGCTGCGGCTTTTGGTCCAGCAAGGCGCGAAGGTGACGGCGCTGGACGCGCGCTCCGAGGACGCGCTCGGCGACGTCGCGAAGGAGCTGCACGCGAAGGGCGTGACGCTCGTCACCGGCGCCACGCCCCCGGGGCTGCTCACCCGCCAGGACCTGGTGGTGGTGAGCCCGGGCGTGCCGCTGTCCCTGCCGGAGCTGGAGGCCGCGCGCACGTCGGGCGTCCCGGTGTGGGGCGAGGTTGAGCTCGCGGGCCGCCTCCTCACGGGCACCCGCTTCCTGGGCATCACCGGCACCAACGGCAAGAGCACCACCACGGCGCTCACCGGAGAGCTGTACGCGAAGGCGGGCCTGCGCACCTTCGTGGGCGGCAACCTGGGGCGCCCGCTGGCCGAGGCCGCCATGTCCCCCGGGGACTGGGACGCGCTGGTGGTGGAGCTGTCCAGCTTCCAACTGGAGGGCATCCACCAGCTGAAGCCCACGGGCTCGGCCATCCTCAACCTCACGCCGGACCACCTGGACCGCTACGCCAACCACGCCGTGTACGGCGCGGCCAAGGCGCGCATCTTCATGAACCAGGACGGCGCCAGCGACTTCGCCGTGGTGAACGCGGACGACGCGGCGGTGATGGGGCTGGCCGCTTCCGCGCGCGTGCCCGTGTACGGCTTCAGCCTCACGGGCCGCCCGGTGGTGGACGCGCCGAAGCTGGCGGGGCTGGCCATCGCGCGGCCCGGCGGCTTCGAGCTGGAGTTCGCGGGCGAGTCCTACACCCTCACCAACCGCTCGCTCCGGGGCGCGCACAACGCGCAGAACGCGATGGCGGCGGCGCTGCTGGCCCGGCTGGGCGGCGTGGCGAAGGACGCGGTGCAGGCGGGGCTGGACAGCTACCCGGGCCTGGCGCACCGGCTGGAGAGCGTGCGCGTGCTGGACGGCGTGGAGTGGGTGAACGACTCCAAGGCCACCAACGTGGACTCCGTGCTGGTGGCGCTCAAGGCCTTCGCTGGCGACGTGTGGCTCATCGCGGGCGGCAAGGGCAAGGGCGCGCCGTACGCGCCCATGGTGGAGGCGGGGCAGGGCAAGGTGAAGGGCGTGCTCACCATTGGCCAGGACGCGGACGCGCTGGCGCGGGCGTACGCGAACGACGCGCCGGTGCACGCGTGCGGCACCTTGGACGCGGCGGTGGCGAAGGCGCGTGAGGTGGCCAGGGCGGGGGACACGGTCCTGCTGTCCCCGGCGTGCGCGTCGTACGACCAGTTCAAGAACTTCGAGGACCGGGGCGACACGTTCAAGCGCCTCGTCGGGGCGCTCTGACCGTGATGAAGACCTCTCCTCCGACCGCCCCCGTGCGGTTCGATCCGATTCTTCTCTGCGCGGTGCTGGCGCTCGTGACGCTGGGCCTGGTGATGACGTACTCGGCGAGCGCCGTGCTCGCGCAGGACAAGCTGGGCGACAGCCTCTACTTCCTCAAGCGCCAGCTGTCCGCGGCGGGCCTGGGGCTGGTGGGCATGGCGGTGGCCATGAAGCTGGGGTGGCGGAAGCTGGCGCGGCTGGCGTACCCGCTGCTGCTCGTCGCCATCGTGCTGCTCATCGCGGTGGCCATCCCCGGCATCGGCACCACGGCAGGCGGCGCGCGGCGGTGGATCCGCCTGCCGGGCTTCAGCCTGCAGCCGGCCGAAATCGCCAAGTTCGCGTGGCTCGTCTACCTGTCCTATTCGCTGGCGAAGAAGCGGGAGAAGGTGGCCACGTTCTCCATCGGCTTCCTCCCGCACCTGGCCCTGTGCGGCATCCTGGTGTTCTTATGCATGCTCCAGCCGGACTTCGGCAGCAGCGTGCTGCTGGTGTTCATGCTCTTCGTGCTGCTGTTCGCGGCGGGCACGAAGTTGTCATACCTGGTGGGCTCCATCCTGCTCGCGCTGCCGCTGGCCTTCGTCGCCATCGCGACCAGCCCCTACCGCATGAAGCGCATCCTCGCGTTCCTGGACCCGTGGGCCCACCGGCACGACGTGGGCTACCAGGTGGCGGAGTCGCTGATGTCCATCGGTTCCGGCGGCATCACCGGCCTGGGCCTGGGGGACGGCCGGCAGAAGCTGTTCTTCCTGCCGGAGGCGCACACGGACTTCATCTTCTCCATCCTGGGTGAGGAGCTGGGGCTCATCGGCGTGGGGCTGCTGGTGGTGCTGTACGCCATCGTCCTGTGGCGCGGCATCCGCGCGGCCCTGGCGGCGGGGGAGACGTTCGGCACGTACCTGGGCCTGGGCATCAGCTCCATCATCGCGTTCCAGGCCACGGTGAACATGTGCGTGGCCATGGGCCTGTTGCCCACGAAGGGCCTGACGCTGCCGTTCGTGTCCTACGGCGGCACGTCGCTGGTGGTGCTGATGGGCTCCGCGGGCGTGCTGCTGTCGCTCAGCGCGAACACGCAGGGCGCGTCGCGGCCGGTGCGCGCGGGCACGACGGACCTGCGGGAGGTGACGGCGTGAAGGTGCTCATCGCGGGCGGCGGCACCGGTGGCCATCTGTTCCCGGGCATCGCGCTGGCGGAGGAGGTCGTCACTCGCCACCCCGCCAACGAAGTGGTGTTCGTGGGCACGGAGAAGGGCCTGGAGGCGCGCGTGGTGCCCAAGGAGGGCTACCCGCTGGAGCTGGTGAAGGTGCAGGGGCTCAAGGGCAAGGGATTCATCGGCCTGCTCAAGGGGCTCATCGCGCTGCCCATGGCGTTCCTCGCGTCGTTCCGCATCCTGTCGCGCCACAAGCCGGACGTGGTGGTGGGCGTGGGCGGCTACGCGAGCGGCCCGGTGGTGCTGGCCGCGTGGCTGATGGGCATCCCCACCGCCATCCAGGAGCAGAACGCGCTGCCCGGGTTCACCAACAAGGTGCTGGGCCGCATCGTGAAGGTCGTCTTCACCTCCTTCGAGGAAGCGCGCAACCACTTCCCGGAAGCCAAGGTGCAGATGATTGGCAACCCCATCCGCAAGAAGCTGATGGACAACTACCTGCGCAGCAGCTCCGCGCACGAGAAGTTCTCCGTCCTCATCTTCGGCGGCAGCCTGGGCGCGCGCGGCCTCAACAACCGCGTGCTGGAGGCGCTGGACTCGCTGGGCGACGTGAAGGGGCAGCTCGACATCGTCCACCAGACGGGGAAGCTGGACCTGGAGAACGTGACGAAGGGCTACGCGGACAAGGGCTTCGCGGACGTGGCGCAGGTGGTGGAGTTCATCGACGACATGTCCTCCGCCTACGCGAAGGCGGACCTGGTCATCTGCCGGGCGGGCGCCACGTCCCTGGCGGAGCTGACGGTGTGCAAGAAGCCCAGCATCCTGGTGCCCTTCCCGCACGCCACGGACAACCACCAGGAAGTGAACGCCCGGGCGCTGGTGGACGCGGGCGCGGCCATCATGTTCCGCGAGTCGGAGCTCACCGGGCAGAAGCTGGCGGAAACGCTGCGCGGCCTGATGACAGACCCCGCGAAGCTCAAGCAGATGGCGAAGAAGGCGGGCATCTTCGGCCGCCCCGCCGCGGCGAAGGAGCTGGCGGACGTGTGCGTGGACCTGACCACCCAGGCCTGGGGCCCGGGCGGACGGGACCGCGGACAGAAGGACGTGAAGAAGGCACCCGGGAGCAAGGCATGAGCAGCAAGACCGTCAGCAACAAGCCCGGCAGCCTCTTCAAGACGCGCCACGCGGCACACGTGCACTTCGTGGGCGTGGGCGGCATCGGCATGAGCGGCATCGCGGAGGTGCTGCTCAACCTGGGCTACCGCGTCTCCGGTTCGGACCTGCGCGAGAGCGACATCACCCGCCGCCTGGCGAAGCTGGGCGCCACGCTCTACGAGGGCCACAAGGCGTCCAACCTGGTGCACGCGGACGTGGTGGTCATCTCCTCCGCGGTGCGCAAGGACAACCCGGAGGTGGTGACGGCGCGCCAGCGCAAGATTCCCGTCATCCCTCGCGCGGAGATGCTCGCGGAGCTGATGCGCCTGAAGTACGCGGTCGCCGTCGCCGGCAGCCACGGCAAGACGACGACGACGTCCATGGTGGCCACGGTGCTGTCCGCGGCGGGCCTGGACCCCACGGCGGTGGTGGGCGGCAAGGTGAACGTGCTCGACTCCAACGCCAAGCTGGGCAAGAGCGAGCTGATGGTGGTGGAGGCCGACGAGTCCGACGGCAGCTTCCTCAAGCTGCACCCGTCCATCGCGGTCGTCACGAACATCGACCCGGAGCACATGGACCACTACGGCGACCTGGAGACGCTCCAGTCCGCCTTCGTGGAGTTCTGCAACCGCGTTCCCTTCTACGGCCTCAACGTGCTGTGCCTGGACAACCCCAACGTCCAGGCCCTGCTGCCGCGCATCGAGAAGCGCTTCGTCACGTACGGCAGCTCGCACATGGCGGACTACCGGCTGGAGGGCATCTCCCTGGACGGCTTCACCACCACCTTCCGCGCCTTCCGCCGCGACGAGGACCTGGGCGAGTTCCGCGTGCGCATGGTGGGCGCGCACAACGCCTTCAACGCGCTGGCGGTGGTGGCCATCGCGGAGGAGATGGACATCCCGCTGGAGACGGTGCGCTCCGCGCTGGCGGAGTTCGGCGGCGTGCAGCGCCGCTTCACCGTGCGCGGCGAGGTGGGCGGCGTCACCGTGGTGGACGACTACGGGCACCACCCCACGGAAGTGATGGCCACGCTGTCCGGCGCGCGCCGCGCCTTCGGCCGCCGGGTGGTGGCCGCCTTCCAGCCGCACCGCTACACGCGAACGCACGACCTGATGAAGGAGTTCGCCACCGCGTTCAACGACGCGGACGTGCTCTTCGTCACCAGCGTCTACGCGGCGGGCGAGGAGCCGATTCCCGGCGCCACCGGCGACGCGCTGGCGGAGGCCATCCGCGCGCACGGCCACCGCGACGTGACGTTCGTGGAGAAGCGCGCGGACGTGGCGAAGGCGCTCCACGAGCGCGTGCTCGAGGGCGACCTGGTGCTCACGCTGGGCGCGGGCGACATCACCCAGGTGGGCCCCGACCTGCTCAACCTGATGGGCGCGGCGAAGGGCGGGTAGGGGATGCAGGCGGGCGAGGTGACACCTCTGGCGGCGCGCGTGGCGCGGCTGCCGGGCCTGGACGTGAAGCCGGGCGAGCCCCTGGCGCCGCTCATCAGCGTGCGCGTGGGCGGCCCCGCGGAGGCGCTGGTGCGTCCGCGCTCTCCGGACGCGCTGGTGGAGCTGCTGCGCCTGTCCCGCGACGAGGGCATCCCCGTGACGGTGCTGGGCGGCGGGGCCAACACGCTGGTGGGTGACGGCGGCGTGTCGGGGCTCACCGTGAAGCTGCCCCCGGATTTGTTCCCGGAAGGACTGGACGTGGGCCCGGACGACGGCCGGGTGACGCTGGGCACGGGCGCGGCCATTGCCCGGCTGGTCAACGTGATGCGCGCGCAGGGCCTGGTGGGCGCGGAGTTCCTCGCGGGCATCCCCGGCACCCTGGGCGGCGCGGTCACCATGAACGCCGGCACCAAGAACGGCGAGTGCTTCCGCGTGGTGGAGGCCATTGAAGTCGCCACCGCGGACGGGGTGGGGTGGCTGGACAAAGCGCAGGTGCCTCACACCTACCGTCACGCCACACTGCCCGCGGGAGGTATCGTCACCCGCGTGCGCTTCCATCTTCCCAAGGGCGATGTCGTGGCCAGCAAGGCGGCCATGGACGCGGACCTGGGCTACCGCAAGCGCACGCAGCCCTTGAGTCAGCCCAACTTCGGCAGCGTGTTCACCAACCCGCCGGGCGACCACGCCGGGCGGCTCATTGAACTCGTGGGCCTGAAGGGGCACACCCTGGGGCGCGCGCAGGTGTCCACCCTGCACGCGAACTGGATCGTCAACCTGGGCGGCGCTGCCGCTCGGGACGTGCGGGGCCTCATCACCCTGATGCAGGAGCGGGTGAAGGAAGCCACCGGCGTCGTCATGCACCCCGAAGTCAAATTCGTCGGAGTCTTCCTTCCATGAGCATCGGTCCCCGAGGCTTCACCCCCGCTGAGTTGAAGGCGAAGCGCGTCGGCGTGCTGTACGGCGGCCTCTCCAGCGAGCGCGAGGTGTCCCTGCGCACGGGCGCCGCGGTGACGGGCGCCCTCAAGGGGCTGGGCTACGACGTGGTGGAAATCGACGTGGGCAAGGACCTGCCCGCGCGCCTCATCGCGGAGAAGGTGGACGTCGCGTGGCTCGCGCTGCACGGCCGCTTCGGCGAGGACGGCTGCATCCAGGGCCTGCTGGAGGCCATGTTCATCCCCTACACCGGCAGCGGCGTGATGGCCTCCGCCGTGGGCATGGACAAGGTGTACGCGAAGGAGATCTTCGTCGCGCGCGGCATCCCCACGCCCCCCTACCGCGCCTTCGACTCGGCGGAAGCCGCGCTCGCGGAAGGTGACCGGCTGCCGTTCCCCTTCCCGGTGGTGGTGAAGCCCAGCCGCGAGGGCAGCAGCGTGGGCGTGCACATCTGCAAGACGCGCGAGGACTACACCGCCGCCGTCCAGGACGCCTCGAAGCACGCGGGCACGCTCCTGGTGGAGCAGTTCATCAAGGGCCGGGAAGTGCAGGGCGGGGTCCTGGACAACGAAGCGCTGGGCGTCATCGAAGTGAAGGCCGCCCGCGAGTTCTACGACTACGAAGCGAAGTACAAGGCCGGCAGCGGTACTCAGTATCTCTTCCCCGCGCCGCTGCCCCCGGACCTGTACGCCCGCGTCAACGAGGTCTCCCTGGGCGCGCACAAGGCGCTGGGGTGTTCCGGCGGCTCGCGCTCGGACGTCATCGTCACGGAAGGCGGCGACGTCTTCCTGCTGGAAATCAACACGCTGCCCGGAATGACGGCCTCCAGCCTCCTGCCCAAAATCGCGGCGGGGCGGGGCATCGACTTCCCGGCCCTCTGTGAGCGGCTGCTCCAGGGCGCTTCGCTCAAGGCTTGAGCCGCTCCGCGTTCTTTCCTGGAGTTCCGGTCTCTTGCAGGCCGGGGTGGTCCCCCCACGCCGCTACAGCGACGTGCCTGTAGCCAAAAACTGGCGTGGTTCGACGTCCGCACGCAGCATGCGCCTCCCTAGTCATGGCCTTCGGAAAATCCAAGAATCGCCGCCGCCTGGACGCCGCACCGCGCAATGACGCGGTGACGGGCGCGGTCCGTTCGCACGGGCCGTCGGTGGCGAAGGCGCTGGGGTTGGCGGTGGCGACGGCGGGGCTCATCTGGGGCGGCATCGAGCTGCGCGCCTGGGCGGTGGTGTCGCCGCGCTTCGCGCTGGAGTCGGTGAACTTCTCCGGCCTGGAGCGCGCGTCGCGCCCGGAGCTCCTGAAGCTGTCCGGGCTGACGGCGGGGCAGAACCTGTGGACGCTGGACCCGGCCGCGCTGGCGCGGTCCATGGGGCAGCACCCCTGGGTGCGCACGGTGGAGGTGACGCGGCGGTTTCCGCGCGGCGTGTCCGTGGAGGTGACGGAGCACGCACCCGCGGCGCTGGCGGTGCTGGGCGACCTGTACGTGCTGGACGAGGAGGGCGAGCCCTTCAAGCGCGTCACCCCGGGGGACGGGCTGGACTTGCCGCTCGTCACGGGCATGGAGCGCGACGCGTACGTGGCGGACCCGGACGCGGTGCGTTCGAAGTTCCGCGACGCGCTGGATGTAACCCGTGCTTATGCGCGGTTGTTGCCCGGGCGATCCGAGCGGCTTTCTGAAGTGCGCCTGGAGAACACCGGGCTTGCGCTGGTGACGGCGACGGGGCAGGAGGTGCGCCTCGGTGCTGGCGATACGGAAGTCAAGCTCCAGCGGCTGGCGCGCGTTCGACGCGAGCTCAGCACAAGGGGGCTTGCGGCCGCGATCATTCGCTTGGATAACCGTGCCCGACCGGGTTGGGTGGCGGTGAGGCTTTCGAGTGGGTCCGACTCCGTGCGGAGCGGGGACTCGACGCAGTGAGGATGCTTCCTTCACGAAAGTGAGGGAGCCTGGGAGGATTCATGGCGAAGCAGAAGTCGGGGGAGATCATCGTCGGCCTCGACATCGGCACGACGAAGATCTGCGCCATCGTCGGCGAGCTGACCGATAGCGGTATCGACATCATCGGTATCGGCACGCATCCGTCGAAGGGATTGCGCAAGGGCGTCGTGGTCAACATCGAGGCCACGGTGTCGTCCATCCGGCGCGCCGTGGAGGAAGCCGAGCTGATGGCCGGGGCGGAGATCTCCCACGTCTACACGGGGATCGCCGGCGGCCACATCAAGGGCTTCAACTCCCAGGGCATCGTCGCGGTGAAGGACAAGGAGGTCCGCGACGCGGACATCGCGCGCGTCATCGACGCGGCGAAGGCGGTGGCCATCCCGTTGGACCGGGAGGTCATCCACGTCCTGCCTCAGGAGTTCATCATCGACGACCAGGGCGGCATCAAGGAGCCCCTGGGCATGGCCGGCGTGCGCCTGGAGGCCAAGGTGCACATCGTCACGGGCGCCGTCTCCAGCGCGCAGAACATCGTCAAGTGCGCCAACCGCACGGGCCTGAACGTCTCCGACATCGTGCTCCAGCCGCTGGCCTCCGCCGAGGCGGTGCTGAGCGAGGACGAGAAGGAGCTGGGCGTGTGCCTCGTCGACATCGGCGGCGGCACCACGGACATCGCCATCTTCTCCGGCGGCGCCATCGTCCACACGGCCGTCATCGCCCTGGGCGGCAACAACCTGACGAGCGACATCGCCATCGGCCTGCGCACCCCCGCGCACGAGGCCGAGCGCATCAAGCAGAAGTACGGCTGCGCGCTCGCGTCCATGATCAACAAGGACGAGACGATTGAAGTGCCCAGCGTGGGTGGCCGTCAGCCGCGCGTCCTGGGCCGGCAGATCCTCTCGGAGATTCTTGAGCCGCGCGTGGAGGAGATCTTCCAGCTGGTGCACCGGGAGATCCAGAAGTGCGGCTACGAGGACCTGCTCGCGTCCGGCATCGTCATCACGGGCGGCAGCACGCTGCTCGCGGGCATGCCGGAGCTGGCGGAAGAGGTGCTGGGACTGCCGGTGCGCCGGGGCATGCCGCGCGGCATTGGCGGCCTGGTGGACGTGGTGAAGAGCCCCATGTACGCCACGGGCGTGGGCCTGGTGGTCTACGGCGCCAAGCACATGGACCGCCGCATGTTCCGCATCCGCGAGGACGGCAACGTCTACAAGAAGGTGAAGGGCCGGATGCGCGAGTGGCTGGAAGAGATTTTCTAGTCCGGTTTCCGGCGTCCGTAACGCGCTGAGCCAGGGGGTCCCTTCGGGGGCCCTTTCGCGTTTCTGGGGGCTGTGTTCGGGAACTGGATTGACGTGTCAGAGGGGAACGCTGACGCGTCCGTCCTGGACGCGGACATTTTCCAGATTCCGGAATCTGGATCCTGCTTCCGGACTCTCGCCCTGGGTACGGGCAGCCAATCGTGCAAGTTCCAGGATTTGGACGGTTCGGGAATTCGACAGAGGATGGCTTCCGGCTTGCTATGGGAGCCCGTGGCTCCCGGAACGGATTTCTCCGTTCCTGGTGAGCCTCTGACCTTATGACTCCACAAAAGACTTCGCGGTTGCTGACGCCCCTCACGGGACTTCGCCGCTCGGCCGCGGGCCTGTTGGCCCTGCTGTGTGCCGTGCTGATGGCGCCACCCGCCTACGCTGAACCCGACACCTTCGGTCTGGGCAACGGTTCGGATGGCCCGCTGACGGTCAACGCGGCCAACACGGTCGTCAACACGTACACGCGACTCCGGGCGAACGCGGCTGTGGGGGCCACGTCCGTGGGCGTGGTGGACACAACCGGTTTCGCGGTGGACGACCTGGTGATGATCTACCAGTCCACCGGCTTCACGGGCACGGTCACCTCCAGTGCGACGGGCCCGTTCGACTTCACGACGAACGCGGTGGGCAACTGGCAGTTCGTGCGCGTGACGGCGCTCACAGGCAATACGCTGACCTTCACCGACACGCCGCTCACGGCGGCGTTCTCGGGCGGCACGAACGCGACGGCCACCCGCACCTCGGCGCAGGCCATCCGGGTGCCGGAATACACGACCGTGACCATCAACGCGGGCGCGAGCATCGTCGCCCGGCCGTGGTCCAGCGCGGATATCAACGACACCGTGGGTGGCGTCGCCATCTTCTTCGCGACGGGGACGGTGACGAACAACGGCACCATCTCCGCCACGGGAGCGGGCTTCCGCGGCGCGGAGTACTTCAACAGCAGCGGAGACAACTGCGCCGCGAACGCCTATGACCTGTCGCAACCCAATGGCGGCGCCATGAAGGGCGAGGGGCCCGTGCCCGCCCGTTACAAGCCGCCTACGGTGTTCTTGCAGACCGCGCCGATCTCGGGCCGCGGCAACATCCTCAACGCCGGTGGTGGCGGCATCTGCCACAACTCCGGTGGTGGTGGCGGTGGCAACGGCGGCGCGGGTGGTATCGGCGGTCGGACGTGGACCGGTGACACCGCTCCGGCGCGTCCGGTGGGCGGCCTCCCCGGTGGCCAGATGCTGTTCAGCCCGGCGACCCGCGTCCTGTTCGGCGGCGGTGGTGGCTCGGGTCACGGCAATGACGAAACGGGCACCGGCGGCGGAAACGCGGGCGGCATCGTCTTCGTGCGCGGCGCGGCGCTCGCGGGAGCGGGCAGCATCACGGCGGACGGCGTCTCCGCGGCGAGCTCCCAGAACGACGCGGCGGGTGGCGGTGGCGCGGGCGGTACCCTCTCCCTGCGGTTCACGGGCGCCCTGGCGTGCACGGGTGCCGGCACGCTGTCCGCGAAGGGCGGCAACGGCGGCAACAGCACCTTCGTGGAGTCGCCGCACGGCCCGGGCGGCGGCGGCGGCGGCGGCAACATCCACATGCAGGCCAGCGCCTACTCCTGCCCCGCGTCGGTCGCGGGAGGCGCGGCGGGTACCCAGCCCACGGCGACTGCTCCGGATGGCGCGACCTACGGCTCTGCGCTGGGCAACCCGGGTGTCATCACCCAGGGCCCGGCTCCCACCGTGCTCACCCCGGCCAATGGTTCGTCCACGTCGAACACCACGCCCCCCATCACGGGCACGACGCCGAGCCCGAATCAAACCGTCCGCATCTACATCGACGGCCAGCCCCAGCCCATTACGGTGACGTCCGACGCGTTGGGCAACTTCACCTTCACGCCGGCGGTGCCCCTGAGCGTGGCCGCGCACACCGTCTACGCGGTCACGGTGACCGCTGGCGTCGAGAGCGCCCCGAGCAATACCAACACCTTCACCATCACCGCCGCGGCGACGCCGACGGTGGCCATCACCACGCCGGCCAACGGCTCGACGGTGACGAACCCCACCAACGTGGTGGTGTCCGGCACGGCGGCGAACGCCACGTCCGTCACGTTCACGCTGGGTGGGCAGAGCTACGGCCCCGTCACGGTGACGGGCGGCAACTGGACGTTCACGGTGCCCGGCCCGCTGGCCAATGGCTCACAGACGGTGTCGGCGGTGTCCACCAACGGCACCACGAACAGCACGGCCGCGACCAGCACCTTCACGGTGGCCGGTCCGACGGTGGCCATCACCGCGCCGGCCAACGGCTCGACGGTGACGAACCCCACCAACGTGGTGGTGT
>NZ_RAWF01000239.1:0-15426 GCF_003612075.1 Corallococcus sp. CA041A | reverse complement strand
ACCCGGACCGCCGAGGCGGCGCTCGTCGCGGTGGGCACACTGGGCTGGGATTCGACTTCGCGGTGGGACGCGCAGGGGGCGGGGGAGGTGGCCCGCGTGCTGCTGCTGAATGCGTTGTTGCCCGAGCCCACGCCCGCGGGCCGGGGGGCGCTGGTGGGCGCGGCTGGACGCGTGCTGTCGTCCGTGGAGACCACCCGGCTCGTGTTCTCGCGGGATGCCAGCGCGGCGGAAGTGGTGCGGGCGCGGCTGGCATAGCGGGGGCTCGCGCTCGCCTCGCGTCTGCGTTACAGCGGGCGTGGGAGGCGGACGCTGGTGGCTGAGACGCGGGTGCCGTTGACGGTGATCGCTGGACCCACGGCGTCGGGGAAGACGGCGTTGGCCATCGCCTGGGCTCGCGACGCGGGCGGGGAGATCGTCAGCGCGGACTCGCAGCAGGTGTACCGCGCCTTCGACATCGGCACCGCGAAGCCGTCCGCCGAGGAGCTGGCCGCCGTGCCGCACCACCTGGTCTCCTGCGTGGATCCGCTCGAGCCCTTCTCCGCCGCCGAGTACCAACGCCGCGCGGACGCGGCCATCGCGGACATCGCCTCGCGGGGCCGGCCGGTGTTCATCGTCGGCGGCACCGGCCTGTACCTGCGCATCCTGCTGCACGGCGTGGTGGACGCGCCCGGCGCCCTGCCTTCGCTGCGTGCGGAGCTGGAGACGCTCGCGGCGGAGCAGGGGAGGGAGGCCGTGCACCGCCGGCTGGCCGAGGTGGATCCGGAGACCGCGGCGAAGCTGCCCCCCCAGGACCTGGTGCGCGTCGTCCGCGCCCTGGAGATCCACGCGCAGACAGGCGTGCCCGCGTCCGAGTTCCGCCGCGCCCATGCCTTCGCGCCGGACCGCTATCCCTTCCAGCTCTACGTGCTCGACCCGCCGCGCGAGTCCCTCTACGCCGCCATCAACGCGCGCACGGAGGCGCTCTTCTCCCGGGGGCTCGTGGAGGAGACGCGGGCCTTGCTGGAGCAGGGCTACGCGGACGCGGCGCCCATGCGCAGCGTCGGCTACGTGCAGGCCCGCGCCGTGGTGGAGGGCCGGATGACCCGCGAAGAGGCCATCACCGACACCGCGCAGGAAACCCGGCGCTACGCCAAGCGGCAACTCACCTGGTTCCGCAAGGAGCCCGGCGCGATGTTCCTGCCGCCACCGTACGCTCGTCCTGCCCTCTAGGCGCGGCAGGCCGCCCTGGCCCCTGCTCGCCGTTCCGCCTCATTTCGTCCCGCGGCGCCGATTGTTCGCGCCCGGTCGCGCGCCCATCTTCCACGAGGAAGCGCTACCCCCACCACGTCCACTCCCGGACCGACAGGCGGCCGAGGGCCCGAGGCGGGCAGCCATCACCGTGGAGATCGCCATGCGAACGAACGTTGAACGCGCGCCGGAGACCCGGCCGGACCGTCCCCCCCGGGGAGCCTCCGCCATGTGGGGCGGCCCCTTCCTCCTGGGCCTGCTGACGGCGATCGCGGGGGTCGTGCTGCTGGGCGCCACGTTCTTCACCAGCATGGTCACCGTCTTCTTCGTGGGAATGATGCTGGTGATTGGCGGCGTCCTGGAGATCGCAGCGGCGGTCCGCTCACGCAGCGAAAGCCGGAGCGCCTTCTGGTCCTTCATGCTGGGAGGCGTCCTCACCACCGTGGTCGGCATCCTCACCGTCATGTACCCGGCCGCGGGGCTGGCGTCCCTCACGCTGCTGATCGCCGGCTACTTCTTCGCCAGCGGCCTCTTCCACGTCATCACCTCCGTCATGGACCGCTACTTCCAATGGGGATGGGACCTGGCCTACGGCCTCATCTCCCTGGTCCTGGGCCTCAGCGTCATGGCCAGATGGCCCGCGTCCTCCGTGTGGCTCGTGGGCACGATGGTGGGGCTCGCCGTCTTCTTCCGAGGCATCTCGATGATGTCCGGCTCGCTCATCCTGCGGCGGGGACTGCATCGCGTGGAGGCTTGAGCACCAGGATGACACCCGCTGGCGCTCATTCACTGTGGGTGAAGTAAGGATATCGGCAGGTGAAGTCTCGGCCGGGGACCGGCGCCGGTGCTCGGCGCCGGACCGGTTCGCGGCCTACTTCGTCTTCTTGTGCGCGTCGTCGAACTGGTCAGAGAACTGATCTCGCGACACGTGCTTCAGGTCGCCCTTGGCGTCCGGGCGCTCCAGCGAGAAGTCGTGGATGGTGCCGCGCACCAGGTACTCCTGATCCCGCGCGGAGTTCATGCTCGCGCGCTCGCGGTAGGTGAAGCTGGGCTTCGTCGGATCCACGCCGACGTCCGCGAGGATCGGCCGCTCGTGGGGCTCCGGCTGCCACACTGGCGTGCCGGGCTGGCTGCGGTTCACGGCCGTCTCTTCCAGGCCCGGATGCGTGGACGTGCGGATGTCCCGCTGGATGTCGAACTGATCGAAGACGTCCCCGCCCTTCGCGTCGCGCGCCGGGTTGTGGACGATGCGGCTCTGGCCGTAGTCCGGGTTGTCCACGAGCTTCTTCTCCGTGGCCTGGCCATCCACGCCCACGGGCACGCCGCTGAAGGACGTGAAGGGCGAGTGGGCCTTCGTCTCCTTCGCGCCGTCCACGTGCGCGGTCAGCGTCACCGTGCGGTCCTTCGCGTCCACCGGCTGCAGCTTGCCGTCGCGGTCGATGGCCGACTTCGGCGTGTCGTACTTCGGCTGGACCTCGTTGAAGGGGAAGTTGTCCCGGCGGGTCAGCTCCACTTCCGGCCGGATGCGCGGCGCGAACTGGTTGTTGCCGCCGTCACGCCGATCCTCGACGTCCATGATGTCGCTCATGATGTCGTGCTGCTGGAACTTGATCCGGTTCTGCTCGGCGCGGAGCTTGAGCGCCTGATCCTCCTGCGACGGGACCTTCGTGGAGAACGAACGGGTGAACTCCGGCGCGTGCTTGAGCAACCGGGACGACGTCTGACCGGCGCGAAAGAGCTTCGAGGCGAGCATGAGGGATTCCCTTTTGATGGAGCATGAAGTGCGAGGCTTCATGCGTTTGTAGGGATTATCCCGTCAGCGTGATTGTGGTTGCGTGCAGGTAGGTGTCAGGACGCAAAACGGTCTTCGCCGAATGTTTCCGCGACCGAGGGGCGGATGACGTCGCGCAGCGAGCCGAGCGGGTCCGGCACGCGGCCGGTGAGCTGGCACAGGAGGCGGTCCGGGTTCACCGGCTTGGGCAGGAAGGCCTCCGCCCCCGCGTCGAGCGCGCGCTGACGCACGTGCGGACGGTTGAGGCCGCTCATCACCAGCACTCGCGTGTCGCGGGTGAGCGGGTGCTGCTTGAGGCCTTCACACAGACGCAGGCCGTCCACCCAGTGCAGCACCACGTCCAACAGGATGGCGGTGGGCGGACGGCGCGCCACCGCGCAGAACAGCGCCAGCTCGTCCGCGAAGGACACCACGCGCGCGCCGGTGCTCTCCAACAGCAGCGTGAGCGCCTCGCGAGTGTCCGCGTCGTCGTCCACCACGTAGTAGAGGTCCGGCTCCACCTCCGGTACCAGCGTGGGCACGGGCTCGATGGGCGTGCGCAGCCACGAGCCCACCACTTCCCGCACGCCCGACCAGCGCGCCGCGGACAAGAGACCCAGCGGAGTAGGGGAGCTCAACCCCAGCACGCCACCGCCGTACACGCCGCCCGCCGTGTGCTTCGCGCGCGCCGCGACGAACGCCGCCGGAGCCCGCTTGCCCGCGCGGCGCAGCCACGTGAGGGAGCGCGCACCCGCCGCCGCGTCCTCCATCAGCTCGCCCAGCCCGTCGCGCACGTAGCGGCGCTCCAGCGACGGTGCGTCCAGCCCGCCATCCAGCAGCGCCACCGCGGCGCGGCTGCACGACGCCAGCGTCTCCGACAGGCCCACCTGCAGCGGGTGGCCGAAGGCCGCGGGGCCCACCACCAGCTGCCCGGGCGCCACCAGCGTGCGGCCGGGGCCGAAGGGCAGGCGCGTCGTCTCCAGGGTGGTCAGCTCGAAGCCCTCATCGAGCAGGCCATCGCGCGCGGCCATCATCAACACCTGGCACAGGTCCGCGGGCGTCACCGCCGCGCCAAAGGCCAGCGCGTACACGGACGACGCACCCGGGATGAGGAACAGCGCATCCACGGAAGGCAGCGGCGCCACCCACAGCCGCGCCACCGGCGCCAGGTCCCGGCCCGGCATCCCACCCTGGATGCGTGCCTGCACCGCCGGCATGGACGGCGCCGGCTTGAAGCCCTTGAAGAAGGCGTCACCCAAGAGCGGCCCCGCGCCCGCGGCCAGCGCCACCGCGTGGAAGCGCTCGCCGCTGCCCTGTGCGCGGACGACCAGGGGGCCCGCGTTGCGCACCGCCGTGGGCGCGTCCGGTGCGGGCGCCTGGCGCTCAACTCGCTCCACGTGGCGGTTCACGAACCGGGCGCCCTGCGCGCTGGCCGCCGTGGACAGCACGTGGCGCACCATGTCCAGGCCGCCTTCGCCTCGGGGCCAGCCATCCACGACCCAGAGGCCGCCGGCCGCGCAGGGCAACAGCTCGCGTTCGCCCTGGGAGATGATCTCCACGCCGCGCAGCTCGTGCGCGCGCCACTCCGGAGGAATCCGGCAACCCAGCGCGGCGAGCCGCGAGCGGCACTCCGGCGTGAGCAGGGCAGGGGGCGCGGTGCGCTCCTCGGTGCCTCCCGCGTAGACGCGCACGTCCAGGGCCACGCCCCGCGCACGGCCGTTGAAGAGAAGAGAGGCCGCCAGCCCCGCCCCGGCGATGCCGCCGCCGACGATCGCCACCCTCGAACCACTCGCCAGCTTGCTGGTTCCGCTCATCGCGCGCCCTCGTTCCCTTCCCGCCGTCAGTGCCGCTGCGCCGCCGGTGAGTGGACCGACTGGCCGTACACCACCACCCGGTCGCGCCCCTCCCGCTTGGCCTCGTAGAGCGCGGCGTCCGCCGCCTTCAGCAAGGCCTCCGTGCTCTCACGCGGGGAGTCGGCCGTGTGGTCCGCCACGCCCACGCTGATGCTCAACCCGAAGGGCGCCGGGCGCCCGTCACCGCGCTGCACGTTCACGCCGCGCAGCTCCGTTCGCAGGCGCTCCGCGAACACCGCGGCCTCATGCGACGTCTGGTGCGGCAGCAGCACGACGAACTCGTCTCCGCCGAAGCGCGCCGCGAAGTCGGACTCGCGCAGGTTGCCCTGCATCAGCGTGGCCAGGGCCAGGATGGCGCGGTTGCCCACGTCGTGGCCCATGCCGTCGTTGATGGCCTTCAGGTGATCCAGGTCGATGACCACCACGCTCATCGCGTAGCCGTAGCGCAGGGCGCGCTTGAACTCGTCCTCCAGCCGCACCGACAGCGCCCGGAAGTTCGCCAGGCCCGTGAGCGCGTCCGTCTGCGCCAGCACCTGGAGCTTGCGCTGCTGCTCGCTCTGGCGAACCGCGCGGTCGATGCGGGCGAGCAGTTCGCGCGAGCTCGCCGGCTTGTGGATGAAGTCCACGGCGCCCATCTCCAGGCATCGCTCCAGGGTCGCTTCGTCCGCGTCCCCCGTGAGGAAGATGACCGGCACCATCTCCGTGCGCACGTCGCCCTGGAGCGTCTCCAGGACCGCCAGCCCATCCCCGGAGGGCAGGAAGCGATCCAGCAGCACCAGGTCCGGGCGGTGCTCGCGCGCCAGCTCCACGCCCGCGTCCGCGTCCGAAGCGGCCAGCACGTCGAAGCGTGGAGCGAGCAGGTCCATCAGGCCTTCGCGTACGCCGGTGTCGTCCTCGATGATGAGCAGGAGCGCGCGCTCACTGCTGCGGCCGTGCCGTTCCATGAACTGGTTCGCTCCGCTCGCCTGACCCGAAATGGCAGGCCGAAAGTCTCGGGCGCCACGCCCTTCCAGGTGCTCCCCACGCCCTTGCGCCCCACGCGCACCCGCCGCCGCCTCGTCCTGCAAGCACCCACCCACCCATCCAAACTTCACCCGAGACCTCCGGCTGCCAAGCCCGTCCGCCTCCGCGGGGGCTTTGGGAACCATCCGTTCCGATCACCCGCGTGCCCCTGCCCGAGAGCAAGCCTTGTGCCCCGCGCTTCACCCGCGGGACGGCCTCTTTTCAGGGGGTTGCATGGGGGCCGGCGAGACAGCCAACAAGACAGCCGGAAGACGTTGCAGCGTGGAGCCCGCGCGCACGGTAGGAATTGCCGGACGCGGGTCGCTCCGGCGCCGTGCGCGGAGGTGGGGTGGAGCGGCTGATCCGTTGGGAACTCCCCGGAAGCGCGCTCAACGAGGCGCCTCGACGGGGTTGCTGCAAGCAGCGAAAGGGGGCCCTGGCGCCATTGCATTGGCGCCGGGCCGTCACTCCGCCGGGACTTCAGCGCCGGTTCGTGAACTGCACGCGGCGACCACCACCCGCGGGAGGCATCATCGGCGGCGCCTCCAGGCCGAACTGCCACCAGAGCGGCTCGTAGGGCTTCATCTTCAGGCGCTTGTCGTTCTGCAACTGAGCGAGGCTGCCCTTGAGCTTCTCGTCGGAGGGGTTCTGCTCCACGCCGCGCGCGAGCACGCGCTGGGCGCTGTCCTTGTCCTTCAGCTGGAGGAGGCACCACGCGTACGCGGCCCAGACGATGGATTCCTTCTTGCCGCTCTTCACCGCGGCCTCGAAGGAGGTCTTCATGGCGGGCACGTCATTGCGGCGGAAGTGCAGGGCGCCCTCCATGGCCTTGGCCATGTAGTTGCGGCCGCTGGCCTTCTCCAGGTGGGGCTTCGCGCCGTCCAGGTCCTTCACCATGTACTTCAGCATCCCGATCTGAGCGTGGAGCTCCGGCCCGATCAGGAACTGCCACTTGTCCCAGACGAGGCCCTGCTCCAGCGTCTTGACGGCGCGGTCCACGCGCCCCTGGGCCTCCTTCTGGTTGGCGGGCTGACCCTGGAGATCATTCTGCACCGTCGTCATCAGCGCCTGGACCCGGGTGGAGACCCGGCGGGCGAGCACGATGTAGGCAGCGAAGAAGACGATGACGCCGGGCACGATGCCGGCCCACCACGAGAAGCCGCCGGCGAACTTCACCAGCACGCCGACCGCCAGCCCGATGGCCAGGGAGATGAGGAGGTTGTACATGCGCTGCCCCTTTAGCGGTGTGCGTGGACAGCCGCAATCTTCGGATGCACACGAACCGAAGGCGCGATATACGTTCGGCCGCCTCGCTCACACCCAAGGGGCCCTCTGTCGAAATTGGTAGACGAGGCGGACTCAAAATCCGCTGCGGCTGACCCCGCGTCCCGGTTCGAGTCCGGGGAGGGCCATCTTCAAACGCAGACCCGGCGCCCGAGATGCCGTCGTTCACGGGCCGCCCGAACGTGAAAGCGCTCCCCTGTTCCCCGCGCTGGAAGATGCGATGAAGGTCCTGCTGGTCGAGGATGATCCGAGCCTCCGCGAAGGAATGGGAGAGCTGGTCTCCGAGCTGGCGGACGTGCAGGCGGTGGGCACCCTCGACGAAGCGCTGCGCGCCCTGGCGGCGGGCCGCTTCGAGCTGGTGATGACCGACATGCGCATCGCCGGGGGGCACACGGACGGCCGGGGCGTCCTGGAGGCCGCGCGCCGGCAGCGCCACCCGGTGGCCATCGTCAGCGCCGCCAGTCAGGACGAGGTCGCCCAGGTCCTGCACCCCTCGGTGCCGGACGCGCTGCTGATCAAGCCCTTCCAGGTCGACGACATCATGGAGCTGGTGGAGCGCTTCCTGACGCTCAAGCGCCAGGTGGTCGCCGCCTCCCAGGCGCCCGTGGACGGGGACTCACCGGAGTGGATTGAATCATCACCCGGAGTGAAGTGTGCCGGTTCGGCGCCGGACAGCGACCGGATGTGGATGCGGTTGGCCGCCGAAGCCGCCTTTCCCTGGAGCCGTTCCCGGTCCGCCCATGGGGTCCTCCTGTTGGAGGGCGACCTGGAGCTGGACGGCGAGCGTTATTCGGCACCGTGCTACCTGTTCCTCTCCCAGGGCGCGTCGCCCCAGGTGAAGACGTGGGCCGGTGCGCTGGCCGTGTGCGTTCCGCTGCGCGGCTAGGCAAAGAGGTCACCCGTGGACATTCCCCTCTGGCCCACGCCGCATGAGCCGTCACGTCTGGGGCGTCCGTCCCGGCGCGCGGCCACCGCGGCGGTGGAGACGCACATCGCTGTCCTCAAGGGCGAGCCGCTGAAGGCCGCGCTCGCCACCGCGCTGAGGGAGGCGGAAGGGCTGGGCGGACAGGAGCGGCGCTTCGTGGCCCTGGCGGCGCGCGAGCTGTCCCGGCACACGCGGCTGTTGGACCTGGCGGCGCGGCAGCTGGGGCATTCCCCGGGCAAGCACGCGCTCACGGAAGATACAGCGCTGGTGCGCTACACGCTCTGGCGGCGCCTCTTCTGTGGCGAGGGCTGGGCGCGCATCGGGCCGGAGGTGAAGCTGCCGGGGCCAGTGCGGCCGCGCACGCTGCATGACGCGGTGCTGGAGGGGCTGGCGACGAAGCCCCTGGCGGAGCCCGCCGCGGCGGAGGGCTCGGAGGCCATCGTCGAGCGGCTGGCCACCCGGTACTCGTTCCCCGGTTGGCTCACGCAGCGGCTGGCGCAGGTGTATCCGGAAGGAACGCTCGCGGGGCTGATGGCGTCCCTGGATGAGGAGCCGTCGCTGCACTTCCGCGCGCGGCCCCCGGGCACTCGCGACGCGGTGCTCGCGGCGCTGGCGGAGGAGGGCGTGGCGGTGGAGGCGGTGCCCTGCGCTCCGGACGCGCTGCGGGTCGCGGACTCCAGCCACCGCATCTTCGAGTCGCGGACGATGAAGGCCCGGCGGCTCCAGGTGCAGGACGTGGGCAGTCAGCTCATCGTCCTGGCGTGCCTGCCTCCCGGGGCGACCTTGGAGGGGCTCGCCGTGGCGGACGTGTGCGCGGGGGCTGGCGGCAAGACGCTGGGGCTCGCGGACCTGGTGGGCGCGAAGGGGAAGGTGCTCGCGGGAGACCGCTCCAAGCGGCGGCTCTCGGACGCGCGCGACCGGGTGCGCGAGTTCGGACTGAAGCAGGTGACGTTCCCGCACCCGGTGCCACTGGAGGCGGTGGACGTGGTGCTGGTGGACGCGCCGTGCAGCGGCACGGGGTCCCTGGCGCGCGAGCCGGATCAGAAGTGGAAGCTGTCCGCGAAGGCCATCACGGAGTTCCAGGCCACGCAGTCCAAGCTGCTCGCGGAGGTGGCCGCGCAGGTGAAGCCGGGGGCGCGCATCATCTACGCCACGTGCTCCGTGCTGCCGGAGGAGAACGACGCGGTGGTGGAGGGCTTCCTCCAGAAGCACCCGGGCTTCGCCCTGGAGCCGGTGGGGGAGGGCTGGGCGCCAGAGCTCCAGGTGGGCGTGGACGGTCCCTACCTGCGCGCCCTGCCGCCCTGGGTCCCTGGCGGGGGCTTCTTCGCTGCCCGGCTGGTCCGCAAGGCGGGTTGACAGTCGCCGAGCCGCCACGTTACGCACGAACGACCTTCTCCTCTCCCGAGGGTGACAGCCGTGGCGGCAGATCCGAAGCAGAACGAAGTGATGCAGCAGATCAACGAGGCCTTCCAGGCGGCCGAGGCCAAGCTGGCCAAGCTGCGGGAGGCCGTCGAGCGCAACACGGAGCTGGCGCGGGCCAACGGCAAGGCGGCCTTCCTCAAGGACAAGAAGGAGCAGACCCACCGCGAACTGGGCGAGGCCGTCTGGCAGTCCGTCCAGGCAGGCCGGCTGGAGCTGCCCGCGAGCTTTGCCCGGCTGCTGCAGAACATCGCGGCGGCGGAGAAGGCGGCGGCGGACCACGCCGCGTCCCTCACCGACCTGCTTCGGGAAGGAGAAGAGGTGGCGGATCGTTTGAAGGTAAAAACCGTCGCGAAGCCGCAAAAAGTTGTGGCGTCCGGAACGAAGAAGCCGTAGAAGTCGCGCCGCCTCACGGCACGGACCGCCCCCCACGGCGGAACGGGCAGCACGCAGTAGAAGAGACGGGGCTATAGCTCAGCTGGGAGAGCGCTTGAATGGCATTCAAGAGGTCACCGGTTCGATCCCGGTTAGCTCCACACTGAATTGAGAGAGGCCCGCGAGAGAAATCTCGCGGGCCTTTCGCTTTTGGGGCCTCCGACAGAGGGGGCCGCGTCTCGGCGCCCTCGCTACGGGTTCGCCGGGACGTCGCGGGGAAGCCGCACGGTGAAGGTGGTCCCCGCCTCGGCGGTGGACTCCACGGTGATGATGCCCCCGTGGGCCTCCACCAGCTTCTTCACGATGTAGAGCCCCAGGCCGATGCTCCGGCTGCTGTGATCCACCTCGCCGCTGGGGCGCTGCAGCGGCTGGAAGAGGCGGCCCATTCGCTCCGGGGGGATGGGGGCGCCCGCGTTGTGGATGGACAGCGTCACGGTGTCGGCCGTGCCGTGGGTCTCCACCCGGACGGCGGAATCCCGAGGGCTGTACTTCAGCGCGTTGGTCACCAGGTTCTGGGCCAGCTGCCCCAGCCGGTCCGGGTCCCACGCGCCCAGGCCACTGCCGCTCCGGCGCCGGCGGATCTCCCGGTCCGGGTGCGTGGCTTCAATCTCCTCCAGCACGCCGTCCACGATTTCGTGCAGGTCCGATGCGCGCCGCTGGATGTGCAGCCCGCCGCCCAGGCGCGCCTGGGTGAAGTCGAGCAGGTCGCGGATCATCCGGTGGGCCCGCTCGGCGGCGGACTGGATGCGGCTGACGGCCTTGGTGCTGCGCTCGTCCAGCTCCTCGCGGCGCATCAGGCTGGCGGCGCCCAGGAGGATGGCGCTCACGGGGTTGCGCAGGTCGTGGCTGACGATGCCGATGAGCTGCTGTTCGAAGTCCGCGCGCTGCTGCTGCTGGGCCTGGGCCTGGCGCAGCTCGTGGACGTCCATGGAGGTGCCCACCCACTTGGTGATCCGGCCCTCCGCGTCCCTCACGGACAGGGCGCGCACCAGGTGCCAGCGGTACAGGCCGTCCCGGTAGCGCACCCGGTGCTCGGACTGGAAGCGGTCGCCGCGCAGCAGGGCCTCCCCCCAGGCCTGGGCGCTGGAGGCAAGGTCGTCGGGATGGATGACGTGCCGGTAACCCCGGTCCAACAGCGTCTCCGCGCTCACGCCGGTCTCCTCCGTCAGCACGCCGTTCACGTAGATGACCGAGCCATCCGGGGCGGTGACGAAGACGGCCTCCGGCAGCGCCTCCGCGAGCGTGCGGAACTCCTCCTCGCTGCGGCGCAGGGCGTCCTCCGCGGCCTTGCGCAGGGTGACGTCCTGCATGGCGCCCACCATGCGGATGGCGGTCCCGGCCTCGTCGCGCACCACCCAGCCACGGTCCTCCACCTGGGCATAGGTGCCATCCGCCTTGCGGAAGCGGTACTCGGCGCGCCAGTCGCTGCCTTCGGGCGCGTCCGCGAGGGCGTGCAGGCTTTCGACGGCCTGCGCGCGGTCCTCTGGATGGACGGCGTCCGTCCACCAGTCCAGCTCGGGGGGCACCGCGTCGAGCGGGTAGCCGAAGAGCGTGTGGACGCCCTCGCTCCAGGTGAGCTGCTGGGTACTCAGGTCCAGGTCCCAGACGGCGTCCTTCGTGGCCCGGGTGGCCAGCCGGTAGCGCGTCTCCGACAGCTTGAGCGCCTGGAGCAGCTCCTCGCGTTGGGCGCGGGCCCGCGCGGCGTTCACCGTTCCCTCCAGGCGGGCCACCAGCTCGCGCACGCCGAAGGGCTTCACCAGGTAGTCGTCCGCGCCGGCGGTGAGGCCCTCCACCTTCGCCTCCTCGCCCGCGCGCGCGGACAGGAGGATGACGGGGACGTGCGCCGTGCGCGGATCCGACTTCAGCGCGCGCATGAGCCCGAAGCCGTCCAGCCCCGGCATCATCACGTCCGACAGCACCACGTCTGGTGGATGCGCCCGCACCGCGGCCAGGGCGGAGGCGCCGTCCGCCACCGACTCCACCGTGAAGCGGCCCTCCAGCGACCGCCGCACGTAGTCGCGCATGTCCGCGTTGTCGTCCGCCACGAGCACGTGCCCCCGCACGACTCCCGGGGGCGCCTCCGGGACGGGCACGGGAGCGGGCGCTTCCTCCGCGTCCGACAGCCACTGCTCCGCCTCCTGAACGAAGACCTCCGGATTCGGGGCCCGGACGGCTTCCCGCGAGGAATGCCTCAGCTGCTCGGGCGGCAGGTGCGCCGTGCCGGTGGGCAGGGACACGGTGAAGGTGCTGCCCCGGCCCAGCGTGCTCTCCACGGCGACGCGGCCGCCGTGCAGCTCCACCAGCTCCCGCACGAGCGCCAGCCCGATGCCGCTGCCTTCATGGCTTCGGCCCCGCGCGCCCTCCACCCGGTGGAAGCGGTCGAAGACGCGGGGCAGCTCGTGCGCGGGGATGCCCGTGCCCGTGTCGCTGATGGACAGCTCCACCCGGCCTTCCTGCTCGCGGAGCCGGACGGTGAGGGCGCCGTGGAAGGTGAACTTGAAGGCGTTGGAGAGGAGGTTGAGGACGACCTTCTCCCAGAGATCGCGGTCCACCCAGACGGGGGTGGACAGGGGAGGGCAGTCCACCTGGAGCCCCAGCTCCGCCTTCTTCGCCAGCGAGTCGAACGCGCTCGCGAGCCCCGCGGTGAGCGGCCCCAGGTCCGTGGGCTCGAAGGTGGCCCGCATGCGGCCCGCCTCCAGGCGGCTGAAGTCGAGCAGGCTGTTCACCAGCTTGAGCAACCGCTGGCTGTTGCGCTGGACGAGCGCCAGCCGCTCGCGGTGCGCGGGCTGTAGCGGGCGCTCCCCGTCCGCGAGCACGTCCCCCAGCGGCCCCAACATCAACGTCAGCGGCGTGCGGAACTCGTGGCTGACGTTGGAGAAGAAGGCCGTCTTCGCCCGGTCCAGCTCCTCCAGGGCCTCCGCCTGCCGCCGGGCGTCCTCATGCGCGCGGGCCCCGGCGATGGCGGCGCCCAGGCTCCCGGCGACGAGCTCCAGGAACGACTGGTACGACGCATCCGCGGGCACCCGCGGGGACATGCCCAGCACGAGCACGCCCGTGGGATTCGACTCGCCGGGGCGGGCCATGGGCAGGACGAGCGCGGAGCCCGGCTGTGGCACGCCGTCCCGCAGGGGGAGGGGACCGAAGCGGGCCGCGAGTCCCTGGACCCGCTCGGCCTGCCCGGAGCGGATCACCTGGGCCAGCGGCCAGGAGGAGGCCGCGCCCGGCTCCAGGCCCACCTCCTTGGGGCAGAAGGCGCCGTCCGCCTCCAGGCCCATGCGCCCCTCCAGCCGCGCCCGGGCGCCGTCCGCGTCCACGCGGTAGAGCAGCGCGAACGGCAGGTCCGCGGGGTTGGTGGCGAGCGCCTCCAGGCCACGCGTGGAGGCGTCGTGGACCTTGAGGCTTCCGCCCGCGCGTGAAGCCACCTCCTGCAGTGTCCGGAGGCGGCGCGCGTCCAGCACCTGGCTGGTGGTCTCCACCACCGTGTCGAGCACGCCGTTGATGGCCCCGGATTCGTCGCGGACGGGGCTGTAGGCGAAGGTGAAGTAGGTCTCCTCCAGGAAGCCGTTGCGCTCCATGAAGAGGCACTGGTTCTCCGCCATGATGGCGCGGCCCTCGCGGCGGACCTGCTCGACCCACGGACCAATCTCGTCCCAGATCTCCGTCCAGACCTCGCGCCCGGGCCGCCCCATGGCGAAGGGGTGCTTGTTGCCCAGGATGGGCAGGTAGGCGTCGTTGTAGAGCTTCACCGCGTCCGGCCCCCAGAACACCATCATGGGGAAGCCCGAGTTCAGGCAGACGCTGGCGATGGTGCGCAGGGACTGCGGCCAGGAGGACACCGGACCCAGCGGGGTCTTGGACCAGTCCATGGAGCGCATCAGGGCGCCCATCTCGCCACCTCCGGCGAGCACCTCCCGGGCCGCCGCGCGGTCGGCGTCGTCCGGCCGGGGCGCGGGTGCGTTCGCACCGTGCCCACCGGACGTCCTGGAACCGTGGCTCATCCCCGTTGCGTAATCGAAGCCCCTCTGTGGGGCCAGGGGAGGAACGTGGAGGCCGGCCGCTCCAGCGCCTGCCAGCCCGCCAGCGTTCACGGCGAAACGGTCCCGTAAGCCTGGCGCCCATCCCGCGAAGTGCCAGGCCGGGAAGGGCGCCACGCATGACCGTGCGCGGGGACTACTTGCCCGCGAAGACGTTCATCACGTCCTTGAGCAGCTTGAGCGACTCGCCGTGGGGACGCTGGAAGGCGTTGCGGCCCATGATGGAGCCGAAGCCGCCGCCCTGGTGGATCTGCTTGATGTCCTCCATGAGGGCGGACGTCTCCTTCGCCTCGCCGCCGGAGAAGATGACGATGCGCTTGCCGTTGAACGCGGAGCGCACCACCTCGCGCACGCGGTCCGCAAGCGTCTTGGTGGAGATGTTCGCCTTCTCGAAGGCCTTCTTCGCCTCCGCCTGCTCCAGGAAGTCCGTGGGCGGCTTCACCTTGATGATGTGCGCGCCCATCTGCGCGCTGATCTGCGCCGCGTACGCCACCACGTCGATGGCCGTCTCGCCCTCCTTGCTCAGGGCGCCGCGCGGGTAGGCCCAGAGCACCGTGGGCAGGCCGTAGGACTTGGCCTCCGCGATGATGTCGCGCAGGTCTTCATACTGCTCGTTGCGGGCCGCGGAGCCCGGGTAGATGGTGTAGCCCACGGCCGCGCAGCCCAGTCGCACCGCGTCCTTCACGGACGACGTCACCGCGGACATGGGCGCGGCCGTCTTGGCCAGCGAGTCGGAGTTGTTCACCTTCAGGATGAGGGGAATCTCACCGGCCAGCTTGCCCGCGATGGCCTCCAGGAAGCCCAGCGGCGCCGCGTACGCGTTGCAGCCGGAGTCGATGGCCAGCTGCGCGTGGTAGTCCGGATCATACCCGGCGGGGTTGGGACCGAAGGAGCGCGCGGGGCCGTGCTCGAAGCCCTGATCCACCGGCAGGATGACCAGCTTGCCCGTGCCCGCGAGCGTGCCGTGGTTCAGCAGGCGCGCCAGGTTCGTCAACGTGCCGGGATTGTCGGAGGGATACCAGGAGAGGATCTGCTTGACGCGGTCGGTGTAGGCCATGGGTTTTCCTTGAAGGAAGGCGTCGAAACTGGCGCGGGATTCTGCGGTCCTTGTCCGCGCCCACCAAGCACTGTCTGAACGGAATGTCCGCGACTGTCACGCCCTCTACGCGCCTTCCCGCGCGAGCCGACTGGAGGGAAGCCGACATCCGGACCCCCGGGAAGGTGCACAGAAATGCTGCGCCGTCGCGGGCTTCCGGATATGCCCGGCGGCACACGAGGCGGACCACAGCATGGGCAGAGAAGTCGGCAGGGTCGTCGCAGTGGCAATGATGCTCACCGGTGGCGTGGCGGGCGCGCAGATCTCGCCCACGACAGCCCCCTCGAATGCTCCTGGAACGGGGGCGCCGGGGACCGCGGCTCCCTCGCCCGGCAACCTGTCCCCGGGCACCGTGCCCACCCCTTCGCCTGGCACCACCC
>NZ_RAWF01000238.1:0-15455 GCF_003612075.1 Corallococcus sp. CA041A | reverse complement strand
GCGCGTGGGTGACGGCCGCCGTCGTGGCCTTCGTCATCTGGCGCGCGGGCCGCTTCGTCTCCCGCTGGACGGGCCGCGCCCCGGTGCTGGAGGCCACGCGCTTCCTCGACCGGGTGGATGTGGTGCTCCAGAAGGCCCATGTGCCGCGCTTTGAACACGAGACGCTGGAGGACCTGACCACGCGCCTGGCGCGTGAAGGCCATCCGCTGGCGCTGGCGCTGACGCCCCTCACCCGCCGCTACCTGGAGGCCCGCTTCGGCGGCCGTGCCCTGCGCGAGGGAGAGGCCGAGCACCTGCTCGCCACCTTGCGCCGCGCGCTGGATGCGGAAGCCGCCCGTCGAGCAGTAAAGCCGGCCGGACAGGCGGGCCCTACCGCCCGCGCCTCCTGAGCGGAAGAGAAGTGCCCTCTGGAGGGAAGCGGGCTTCCGTCGCCGGTCGCTCGCCCTCCCCAGGAACGCCCGGCCGAGGTGGAGAAATGTCTCCACAGCCGCCACCCGTCGCCATTAAGCGTTTCACGCAACCCCATTCGCGAACGTCATGGCGACGTGCGCTCGAGGGCACCGCGCCGTGCATTTTCTCCCCTCGCAGACCCGCGGTTTTCCTACCGGCCACGGGTAACGGTTACAGACCGTTGCCAGGGGACGCCCATCTGCGCCTTCCAACCCCTCGGAGACACACGCGAATACATCCAACCCTGGTTGGCATCCCGGTTGCTCAGGGCAGACACGTCAAGTTGTAGGACTTGAACCCAGAGCACCTTTCAAGCGCCTCCGCCGCGGCAGGAGGCCCGATTTGGAGAATCCATCCATGCAGGCTTCGACCGAGCAGTCGTCCAATTCTGGCTCCCTCGCGATGTATCTCTCGGAGATCAACCAGTACTCGCTCCTGAAGGTGGAGGAGGAGCAGGAGCTGGCGCGCCGGTTCATCAAGGGTGACCTGGCCGCGGGCCACCGCCTGGTGACGAGCAACCTGCGCTTCGTGGTGAAGGTCTCCTACGAGTACCGCTCCTACGGCATCAAGATGTCGGACCTCATCCAGGAGGGAAATATCGGCCTGATGAAGGCCGTGCAGAAGTTCGATCCGGACAAGGGCATCCGCCTCATCTCGTACGCGGTGTGGTGGATTCGCGCGTACATCCAGAACTACATCCTGAAGAGCTGGTCCCTGGTGAAGCTTGGAACCACGCAGGCGCAGCGCAAGCTGTTCTTCAGTCTGGCACGCACCCGCCGGGAGCTGGAGAAGCTGGGCAGCGGCGAGACCGTGGTGAACGTGGATGAGATCGCCCGCAAGCTCCATGTGAAGCCCGGCGAAGTGCGTGAGATGGAGCAGCGCATGGGTGGCCGGGACTTGTCCCTGGACGCGCCCATGGGCGAGGACGGCGGCAACAGCCACGTGGACTTCGTGGTGAGCGCGGCGGCGCCCCAGGACGACGAGTTCGCGGACAAGGAGGAGGCGGGCCTCATCAACAACCGCGTCCGCACCGCCCTGATGCGCCTGGACCCGCGCGAGCGCTTCATCATCGAGCAGCGCGTGATGAACGAGCGCCCCATGACGCTCAAGGAGCTGGGCGAGCACTTCGGCTTCTCCCGCGAGCGCGCGCGCCAGCTGGAGATCCGCGCCAAGGACAAGCTCAAGTCGGAGCTGGCCGCCCTGATGGCGGAGGTGGATCCGGAGACGCTCGCCGCCCAGGGCTGAGGGCTGTTTTCGCGCCCCGGCGGAGACCCTGCTAGAACGGGCCCCCTGATTTCCTGTCAGGAGTGCCTGCTTGTCCCACGGTTCCCCGCCGGTCGTCGATGATCGCGTCCCCCTCGCGGAGGCGCATGGTGCCCCGCACAAACCCTATGTGCCCCCCGAGCAGTCGCCCACGGAGCTGACCCTCCGCGGGCTGGTGCTCGGGTCGGTGCTGGGCATCGTGTTCGCGGCGTCGTCCGTGTACCTGGCCATCAAGGTCGGCCTCACGGTGTCCGCGTCCATCCCGGTGGCGGTGCTCTCCATCGCCATCTTCCGGGCCCTGGGGCGCTCCAGCATCCTGGAGAACACCATCGTCCAGACGACGGGCTCCGCGGGTGAGTCGCTCGCGTTCGGCGTGGCGGCGGCGCTGCCCGCGCTGCTCATCCTGGGCTACGACATCAGCCTCACGCACGCGTTCCTCACCGCCGCGCTGGGCGGCGTGCTGGGCGTACTGATGATGATTCCCCTGCGCCAGGGCCTCATCGTCCAGGAGCACGGCAAGCTCACCTACCCGGAGGGCACCGCCAGCGCGGACGTGCTCATCGTCGGAGAGCAGGGCGGCACCAACGCCCGCACGGTCATCCTGGGTTTCATCATCGGTGGCGTCTACAAGTTCGCCTACTCCGGGATGAAGCTCTTCAAGGAGGCCATCGGCACGCCCATCAAGGGGCTCAAGGCCGCGACGCTCTCCACGGAGGTGTCCCCGGAGCTGTTGGGCGTGGGCTACATCATCGGGCCGCGCGTGGCGGGCATCACCTTCGCCGGCGGCGTGCTCAGCTACCTCATCCTCATCCCGATGATCTCCTTCTTCGGCAGCGGCATGGAGACGCCGCTGCTGGTGCACAACGGGATGCTCATCAAGGACATGTCGCCGGATCAGATCCGCAACGCGTACGTGCTCTACATCGGCGCGGGCGCGGTGGCGACGGGCGGCCTCATCAGCCTCATCCGCTCCCTGCCCACCATCGTGGGCGCCTTCAAGCGCAGCGTGGAGACGCTGCGCCAGTCGCGCACGCAGGGCGCCCTGCCCACGGTGCTGCGCACGGATCAGGACCTGCCCATCACGGTGGTGCTGGTGGGAAGCGCGCTGCTCATCCTCGCCATCTGGCTGGCGCCGCCGCTGCACGTGAACTTCATCTCCGCCATCCTCATCGTCATCTTCGGCTTCTTCTTCGTGACGGTGAGCGCGCGCATCACCGGTGAGATTGGCTCCTCGTCCAACCCCATCTCCGGCATGGTGGTGGCCACGCTGCTCGTCACCTGCCTCGTGTACCTGCTGTTCGGCTGGACGTCGTCGCCGGACCGCTTCATGGCGCTCACCACGGCGGCCATCGTGGGCATCGCCGCGTCCAACGGCGGCACCACCGCGCAGGACCTGAAGACGGCGTTCCTCGTGGGCGGCACGCCCAAGAAGCAGCAGATCGCCCTCTTCGTCGGCGTGCTCACCAGCGCCATGTTCATCGGCCTGGTGCTGGTGCTGCTCAACCAGGGCGCTACCGCGGTCATCCCAGAGGCGCACCCAGGCGTGCAGGTGACGGAGCTGACGCAGGAGACGCGCACCCAGCACACCTACCGCTGGTCGGTGTCCCAGGACGCGCTCACCCAGCGCGGCATGACGCCCGAAAAGCTCAAGCGCTCGCTGTGGGCGGAGCGCCTGGACGCGACGCCGGTGGACGGAGCGCTGGAGCTGCGCAGCTGGCGCCCGATGCCGCCCGAGCAGCTGTCCGGCCTCACGCTGACGCCGGCCAACGGCCCGTCACTGAAGCTGTCGGACGCGGGCGCCATCACCGCCGGTCCGGACCGCGTCTACAAGGAAGGCTTCGTGCGCGGCGCGGACACGCCCGTGCCCGCCGGCCGCTATCTGGTGGATGACCAGGGCGCCATCCAGTACGTGGTGGACCCGGGCATCGGCGGCCGCATCAGCGAGTACGAGGGCCAGACGCTCACCCGCTACTCCGCGCCCAAGGCGCAGCTGTTCGCGCTCATCATCGACGGCATCCTCACGCAGCGGCTGCCGTGGGACCTGGTGCTGCTGGGCGTCTTCATCGCGCTGATGCTGGAGCTGTGCGGCGTGTCCTCGCTGCCCTTCGCGGTGGGCGTGTACCTGCCCATCAGCAGCAGCGCCCCCATCTTCGTGGGCGGCATGGTGCGCCACTTCGTGGACAAGCTGCGCGGTGGCAGCGCGGCGGAGTCCGAGTTCTCCCCCGGCACGCTGATGTCGTCCGGCTACATCGCGGGCGGCTCCATCGCGGGCGTGCTCATCGCGTTCCTGGAAATCGCCAGCGACGGGGCCTGGACGCGCGCCATCAACCTGCCCGCCCTCTTCGGGCATGAAGGCGCGGTGGGCTCCTTCCTCAACGCCGTGGGCGAGAGCGAGCTGGCGCACCCGACGTGGTCCAACGTCTGGGGCCTGGCGTTCTTCGCCGTCCTCACCGCGGTCCTGTTCCGCTCGGCCGTCAAGGGCAAGAGCGGCGCGGAAGCCCCGCCGCCGTCGCACTGACGGCTTGAAGCACCCTCCCCGCTTCGTGCTCGCGGGGAGGTTTACGTCACAGCCCGGGCACCGACGGCGGCACCTCCGTGTCGCCGCCGGCAGCGTCCGCCGACCCCTTCGCGCAGACGTACTCCGCGCGCAGCGGCGTCACGATGCCGAAGGTGAAGGCGTAGACGAACGGGCTCCACCACGGCCAGTACACGTCCACCCGGGACAGGCCATGCCGGCACTCCGCCGCGGCCACGTTGGACGTCGTCAGCCCCTCCACCAGGCTCACACCCGTCTGGGCCTCCGGTGCGCCATCGCGCGGCGCCGGACTGCGCACGCTCATGCGGAAGCAGCCCGTGAGGGACGCCAGGACCAGGGCGGACGCGGCCAGTCGCTTCATGGACGGGACTCCAGGCTGCAAAGGGACTCCTTGCGTAACACACCGGGGCTTCACCGCCAGTCCGCCCCATGTTGCCCAGGTGTCACGCCAACCCCCTGGATTCTGGGCAATTGTCGAATTGGGAGCCGGACCTGGACGGGAGTACACTCCAGGCTCCCCCCACCGGGGCCTTCCACCCCCTCCGGATTCTTCCAGGATTCATGGCACAGCCCCAGAAAGTCACGGACGCGACCGCGGAGCCGGAGCAGTCACCGGAGGTCCGCGAGAAGGTGGAGCTGGCGAAGACGTTCGCGTTCCACCTGCTCAAGGGCATCAAGCAGATTGGCATGTACCGCCACAACGAGGCGCGCTTCCCGGAGTTCCTCTCCAAGGCGCTGGAGGCCATCTCCACGTACACGGAGAAGTTCGGACCGCTCTCGCTGAAGGTGGAGCAGCAGAACTTCATGCTGCATGGCGAGCCGCTCTTCTCCGAGGAGTCGCCGCTCCCCTACAAGTTCTTCCGCGACGGCATCCGCCAGCTCATCTTCCGGCCGGGGCTGCCGCTGGAGGAGCTGGTCACCCTCACGCTCATCGCGCTGTCGGAGCCGGAGCGCGGCGCGGACGACGTGCTGGCGCAGCTGTGGCGCGCGGGCATGCAGCAGGTGGAGTACGTGGTGGTGGAGGGCTTCTCCATGGAGGGCGCCTCCGAGGACGAGGTCCAGGTGGAGGTGGACAAGGTGGTGGGCTACCTCTACTCCCGCCTCCAGACGAACTCGGATGACTTCCTGCGCTTCGCGCGCGTGTCCGCGGAGGACCTGGACGCGAAGCTGGACGGCGTGGAGCAGATCCGCGGCCTCGTCGTGGGCGGCCGGCACGCCTCCGACGACCTGAAGGCCCGCATCCAGCGCGACATCACCGAGGAGGAGAACGCGCGCCTCTTCCCCAAGCTGGTGGGCGCGGTGTTCCAGGTGGTGGAAGGCGGCGTGGATGACGCGGCGCTGCTGGAGGAAATCTTCCTGCAGCTCTTGGACATGCTGCTGCTCCAGGACGACTTCGCCACGGTGAACCAGATCGTCCTCAAGCTGCGCGCGCTCTCCCAGCGCGAAGGCGGCGAGGACCTGGGGCGCATGCTCAACAACTTCCTCCACAAGATGGGCGAGGAGCAGCGCCTCACGCGGCTGGGAGAGTCGCTGAAGACGACGCGCACGCGGCAGCCGCAGGACGTGACGCGCTACCTGCAGGCGCTGGGCGTGGACTCGGTGCTGCCGCTGCTCAGCGTGCTGGAGACGATTGAGCTGCCGGAGAACCGCCTGCTCATTGGCGACGTGCTGGCCACGTTCGCGCGCGACCTTCCGGAGCCCTTCGTCGCGCGCCTCTTGTCGGACCGGCCGCAGACTGTGCGCGACATGGTCTACATCCTGGAGAAGAGCAACCACCCGGAGCGGGTGAAGATGTTCGGCCAGGTGATGAAGAGCCCCAACCTGGTGGTGAAGCTGGAGGTCATGCAGATCATCGGGCGGGGCCGCACGGCGGAGGCCCGGCGCATCATCCTGGATGCGCTCACCGACGGCGTCGCGCAGGTGCGCATGCTGGCCGCGAAGCTGCTGCCGGAGTTCGACCGCGAGCGGGCCTTCACGGACCTGGTGCGGCAGGTGCGCGAGTCGAGCTGGGACAAGAAGACGTCTGACGAGAAGGCCGCCTTCTACGCGGCCATCGGGGCCACCAACCTGCCCGCCGCGCTGTCCATGATGCAGCAGTTGCTGACGGTGAAGCCGTCACTGCTGAACAAGCGGCGCGTGATGGAGGACAAGCTGCTGGCGATCATGGGCCTGGGCGGCGCGGGCTCCATCCAGTCCTACAAGATGTTGCAGGGCGTGTTGGAGGACAAGGCGCAGCCCTTGGACGTCCTCACCGCGGCCCGCAAGGCGATGTACCAGACGCGCAAGGCCCTGTTCGGGGACTCGGCGCTGCCGGAAGAGGCGAGCTGACACCATGGCCGACAATCTGAAGATCAATCAGACCCAGGACGAAAACCTGGGCGAGTACGGTCGAGAGCACAACGAGAAGCTCCAGAACCTGTCGCGCTCCATGCTCGCCGGCCTCTACATGCTGGTGCGCTCGGTGAAGATGTATGACCCGGAGAACGCCGTCTTCGAAAAGCCGCTCCACCAGCTCCAGGACATCATCAACCAGATCATCGGCAAGGAAGGCCGGCTGGAGCTGACGGGCGTCAAGGACTCGTACTACCTGAACGGCATGCTGGTGAAGGTGGACCTGAACTCCATCGAGAACCAGCGCTACCTGCTGTCGGAGATGCGCGCCAAGGACGTGGGCGGCATCACGCTGACCAAGCCCGTCACGGTGCAGGAGCTGAAGAACTTCGTCTGGATCTTCAGCAAGGAGCAGTCCACCGCCGCGGAGGAGGACGGCCTGCAGGGGCGCAAGCTCCTCAACATGCGCGTGGCGAAGTTCTCCAAGCTCAAGGAGAAGCTGAACAAGGACATGGACACGCCGGGCGACCAGAAGGTCGACCGCAAGAAGTACGCGATGACCGTGTACGCCCGCGCGGTGTTCTTCCTGCAGAAGTACCTGGAGTCCGTGCGCGCGGGGAAGCCCATCGGCTCGTCGCGGGCGCTGCGGCTGGTGCAGGACTTCGTGGACATCTCCTACGATCAGCGCACCCACTTCCTGGGCATGACGACGCAGAAGCGCGAGGAGGACTACCTCGTCTACCACCAGGTGAACGTGGCGCTGATGTGCATCGTGTTCGGCGCGGAGCTGGGCCTCACCAAGCCGCAGCTGCGCGACCTGGGCTACATCGCGCTCTTCCACGACGCGGGCATGACGACGCTGCCGGAGGAGCTGGCCACCAAGCGCGGCGCGCTCACCGCGGACGAGAAGACGACGGTGGCCCGCGCGCCGCTCATCAGCGTGCGCAACATCCTGATGGAGAAGGGCTTCAGCCGCTCCACGCTCCTGCGCGTGGTGACGACGTTCGAGCACAAGACGGACTACGGCACCGCCGTGCGGGACGCGCGCGGCAACATCCAGATGATCATCCCCAAGACGAACCTGGGGGTGTACGCGAAGATCATCGCCATCTGCGACGCGTACGACGCGCTCACCTCTCGCAGGCCCTACCGGGACGCGTACGGCCCGGAGGTGGCGCTGATGCTGATGTGGACGGAGATGCGCCAGAAGTTCGACCCGGAGCTGCTGTCCGTCTTCATGCGGGTGATGGCCATCCAGCCCATCAAGGTCCTCTCCCGCCGCCAGCAGCAGATCAGCGTTTCCGGCCTGTAGCCTTCTTCGCCGCCGGCTTCTTCGCCGCGGGCTTCGCCTTCGTGGGCGGGCCCGCGGGGACGTTCGCCTCGCGCAAGCGCGTGAGCGCCTTCTGGAAGTCCTCCGGGAGGGGGGCTTCCAGGTCCAGCGCCTTGTGGGTGCGCGGGTGTTCGAAGGCCAGGCGCCACGCGTGCAGCGCCTGGCGGCCCACCGCCTCCTGCGCGTCCGCCACCGCGCCCTTCGCCTTGCGGCCGGCGCCGTAGAGCGCGTCGCACAGGAGCGGGTGTCCGGCTTCCGCCAGGTGGACGCGGATCTGATGCGTGCGGCCGGTGAGCAGGTCCACCTCCACCAGCGCGGCGCCGTCGAAGGCCTCGCGCACGCGGAACAGGGTGATGGCGGTCTTGCCCTCCTTCACCTTGCCGGTGAACTTCTGCCGGTGGATGGGGTGGCGGCCGTAGAGCGTCTCGATGCGCCCTTCCGCGGGCGGCACGCCATGCACCAGGGCCAGGTACGTCTTCTGGACCTCGCGCGTCTTGAAGGCCTTCTGGAGCGCCACCAGCGCCTGCTCGTGCTTGGCGACGACGAGGCAGCCGGTGGTGTCCTTGTCCAGCCGGTGGACGATGCCGGGGCGCAGCTCGCCGCCCACGCCGGCCAGGTCCTTCACGCGGTGCAGCAGCGCGTTGACGAGCGTGCCGGACGCGTGGCCCGCGCCCGGGTGCACCACCATGCCGGCGGCCTTGTCCACGACGACGAGGTCGCGGTCCTCGTGCAGCACGGACACGGGCAGGGCTTCCGCCTGCGGGATGGCCGCGACGGGCGCGGGGATGTGGAGGGACAGCAGCTCCCCTCCGCGCAGACGCTGCGCGGCCTTGGCGGGCTTGCCGTCCGACAGCACGTGGCCGTCGGCGATGAGGCCCTGGAGGCGGGAGCGCGTGAGGTCCGGGAACGCGCGGGCCAGGTACGCATCCAGTCGCTCACCCCGGGCTTCGGGGAGGGCACGGTGCTCGCGCGTGTCGGGTGCGGCCACGGAGGAGGGCGCTACCAGATCTTCGACTTCACGTGCGCCTTGGAGCGCAACACGATGTCGTTGATGGCGCGCTCGAAGAAGTTCGCCTGGGTGCTGATCTCCACGCTCACGCGGCTCTTGTAGAGCGCGCGCCCCTCTTCCAGTTCCTCCTTGAGGACCTCGAAAAGGTTGTCCTGCTCGATGCCCTTGATGATCTTCTGCTCGTTGTAGAGCGAGATATCGGAGGCGATCGCGCGAGCGAGTCGCATCGCCTTGACCTTTTCCTCTTCCGTCATCGTGCCACTACTTAGGCACCCACCCCGTGCGAGTCAACTTTTCCCGTCGCATGGCAGGGGGCCCGGCCGACTCCCGGTCAACGGCCCGACTTGGCGGGTTTCTCGGAGAACAGCGCGAGGTAGCTCTTGGACACTCGCAGGGGGTCCAGACCCAGCTCGCGGGCGAGGTTCATGAGGATGCCGCGCAGGTACACGGTGGTGGGGAGCGCGGTGTAGCGGTCCGCCTCCACGTTCTCCAGGTGACGCACGGAGATGCGGGTGCGGTCGGCCAGCTGCTGGATGGAGAGGCCCCGGGCCTCGCGGACGCGGCGGAGCAGTTCGCCGTTGAACTCGGCGTCCGAGGGGATGTCCACGCCCCGGGGGCGGGCCTCGCGGACCTTGGCGGCCACCTGGGCCAGCGCGGACTCAGCGGTCGCGATGGCGGAATCCTGAGCCAGGACCTGGGCGTCCCCGAGCTTGCGGACCGTGGGGCCCTTCACCGTGGGGCCCTTCACGGTGCCCGGCCCCGTGGGGCCCTTCTGCGGCGAACGCGAGTCGCCAGGGCGAGACGACGTCAGGGGCCGAACGGCGGCGCGGGAGGCCCCGGTGGCGGGGATCCGGGCCAGCGCGGTCGTACTGGAGTCCAGGGTCGGAGTGCCCGGAGCGGGGTTCGGATCCGACTCGCCCTGGGTGGTCGTCACCGCGGCCGCGTCCGAGGCGGGCGCGAGGCTGGCGGCCACGGATCCGGCCTCCGGGGCCTGGGGCGCGGCGCTGGCTTCCGGCGCGGGCGTCGCGGCGCCCGCTTCAGGCACGTGAGTCGCGGCAACTGGCGCGGAGGGCGTGGCGCTCTCTTCCGGCGTGAGCGGCGCGGCGGGCGTGGCGCTGACCTCGGCCACGGGCGACACGGCCACGGGATGGGGGTCCGTCACGGGCTGGGGAGCCGGGACCTCTGTTGCCTCGGAGGCAACAGGCGCATCGAGGGCCTCCACGCGGTCTGGTGCGACCGCTGCGGAAGGCTCCGCGGCTTCCGGGGGCTCGACGGAGGAGCTCGCGGGCGCGGAAACGGATCCAACCGGAGGCTCGGCTTCCGAAGGGGACGCGACCGCATTGGCAGGGGTCTCGGCCGGGGCAGGTGCCTCGTCCTTGGGTGCCGAGGCAGCCGGCGCGTTCTCGGCGATGGAGGATTTCGCGTCCACGGCGGGGGCCGGCGCTTCGATGACTCCCCTGCCCTGGCCGCGCAGCGGACTCGCGGGGACGTAGACGAACGACAGGCTCCGGGTGAACGAGGCACGGAAGGCCTCCACCACCGCCACGCCTCCCACCATCACCGGCTCGGAGGGCGCGCCTGGCGCGTCCATCCCCGAGGACTCCTGCCGCTTCGACTCCTCACCCCGCATCCGCTCCTCGCTCTTTCCAGGCGTCCCGCTCGCGCGAGCCGCCTCCCCTTCATCGTCGTTCACGGACGTCGCGGCCTTCAGTCGCGACTCCGCCTCCAGCCTTTCGGCATCCACCGCGCCCGCGGCCTTCGCCAGCGCCGCCGCCGCGGTGGCCAGGGCCTCCGCGACACGCGCGGCCGAGTCCACCGCGCCCGCGGCCTCCGCCGTCGCGGCGGCCTTCGCCAGCCGCTCCGTGGTCAGCCCGATGGAGCGGTCATACTCGACGCGCAGGTCCGCGTCGGTGAGCATCTCCATCGCTTCGTTCATCCGGTCACGCAGCGCTTCCACCTGATCCGGATCCCCCAGCGCGTACACCGCGATGGAATCCGGCGAATACAGCTCCATCAGGCGCTGGTGGGCCGCGCGGATGTCCGCGTCGCTCGCCGTGGGCGGCACCTCCAGGATCTCGTAGTAGGTCTGCTGCGCGAAGGGCTTCATGGGATGGCGGACTCGGGGGAAATGCCGTCGAGCGTCAGGATACGCGCGGCGATGCGCTGGAGTCCCTGGGATACGGGCGAATCGGGCCGCTCGAGGAGCACCGGCTTGCGCTTGCGCACCGCGCGCCACGCTTCATCGTCGTGGCGCAGGGCGCCCAGGTCATCCATGTCGATACCGAAGAACTTCTTCCACGCGGACACCATCGCGGCGCCCACCTTCTCGTCCGCGTCCGTGCGCGCCTGATTGACGACGAGCCGCACGTGGAACGCCGCCAGCTCCCGCTCCAGCCGCTCCGCGTCCGAAGGGGCCTTGCGCCGCACCTGCGCGACGATGTCGTGCAGCGTCCGCAGGGCGCCCTCACGGGTGGACAGCGCGCCCTCGACCATGTCCTGGATACCGTAGCGCGCCTCCGTCTGCTGGAGCTTGCGGAAGAAGGCCGCCTTGACGAAGCGGTACGCGTTCTCCACGGACGTGGGCTCCGGCAGCACGACGAGCAGGCCGTGGTCCGCGATGAGGAAGAAGTCGAGCGTGTTGAAGCTGGTGCCCGCGCCCAGGTCCAGGATGAGGTAGTCCGCCGTCGTCTGGGACAGCAGCGTGCGCAAGAGCTTCTGCTTCTGCGCGTACTTGAGGTTCGCCGCGTCCAGCGAGTCCTGCGCGCCGGCGATCAGCGACAGTCCCGGCACGCCGGTGGAGACCATCACCTCTTCGAGGTTGGCCTTCCCGCGCCGGAGGAAGTCCGACAGCGTGGACTCCGGAGGGCCCACGCCCAGGCACGTGTGCAGGTTGGCGCCGCCCAGGTCCGCGTCCACGAGCAGCACCTTCTGGCCTGCCTGCGCGAGCGCGACGCCCAGGTTCGCGGACACCATCGACTTGCCGATGCCGCCCTTGCCGCCGCCCACCGCGATGATCCGCCGCGCGCGGGAGCGCCGCGCGAGTCCCGCTGGACCCGAGGGCGATGCGTCATTGCCTGCACGCGGCGAAGTGCCAGCCAGGGGGGCGGGAGCGGATGGAGGCAAGGGGGCGGGCTTCACGAAGGCTCGCATCAAAGCCCGTCCTACCGCCCGAGTCGACACCCCGCCATTTCACGGCCGACCCTGTAGCGCCCGGAGCCCGCGCCCCGGAGCCAGGAGGCTCGGGGAGCAGGCGGCCGGGGAGCCGTTCGCTGTCACTCGTCGAGCAGCTCGACGTTCCAGTACGACACGTCCGCGAGGTGGAGGAACGGCAGCCACTCCCGGTAGGTGATCTTGCGGATGGCGCCGCGGAACAGTGGCGTCCAGCGCGGGCGCACGGGTTTCTTGAGCAGCCGCATCCCGGCCTGTTCCGGCGTGCGCCCGCCCTTCTTCAGGTTGCAGGGCACGCAGGAGCACACGACGTTCTCCCACGTCGTCTTGCCGCCCTGGGTGCGGGGGCTGACGTGGTCCAGGTTGAGCTCGCTGCGGGGCAGCTGCTTCGCGCAGTACTGGCAGGTGTCGTTGTCGCGCGCGTAGATGTTGAGGCGCGAGAAGCGCACCTTGGCGCGAGGCAGGTGGTCATACGCGCCGAGCACGAGGACGCGCGGCACGCGGATGGTGCGGTCGATGGTGGTGATGCTGTCCTGGGTGGCGCTGAGGGCGGCCCAGTCCTCGAACTCATACAGCCGGTACTGTTCGTCGATGGCTTTGGCGACGCCCTGATACAGCAGGGAAAAGGCCCGTTTGACTGACGTCACGTGAACCGGTTGGTAGTACCGGTTTAAAACGAGCACGGCGCTGTTGATCATGGCTGGCTTCCCGAACGGGCGGCCGCCACAGCCTGCGCGACCTGCCCCAGGTCCTCCTCTGAGAGACACCGGACGTCGAGAACGACCTCGTCATCCGCAATCCTGCCAATAACCGGCACCTCGGCTTCGCGCAGACGTTCCAGGAATACTTTCGGCGCTTCTACGGTGAGGCTGCAAGCGTAGGAAGGCAACCGGGACAGAGGCATGGCACCTCCACCCACCTGTCCATCCACGGACACGACACGGCCCTCCACGCCCAGCGCCGCGAGCAGGGCCGCCAGGCGTTCGGCACGGGATCGCAACAAAGCCGGTTGCTGGGTGAGCAGGCTTTGGGTGGGGACCGCGTCCGCGCGGCCATCCCGGTACAGCTCCAGCGTCGCCTCCAGGGCCGCGACCGTCATCTTGTCGACACGCAGCGCACGTGTGAGCGGGTGGGATTTGATGCGCTGAAGCAGGTCCGGGCGGCCGACGATGACGCCGGCCTGGGGGCCGCCGAGGAGCTTGTCGCCGGAGAAGGCGACGACGTCCGCGCCGTCCCGGATGGCCTGGCCGACGGTGGGCTCCGGGGTGAGGCCTGGGCCGGACAGCGGAATGAGCGCGCCGGACCCCAGGTCCTGGAACACGGGCACGTCACGGGAGCGTCCCAGTTCGGTGAGCTCCGCGAGGGACGCCTCTTCCGTGAAGCCGACGAGCGCGAAGTTGGAGCGGTGGACCTTCACGATGAGGCCGGTGTCTGGACTCAGTGCGTTGGCGTAGTCCGCGCGGCGGGTGCGGTTGGTGCTGCCCACTTCGACGAGCTTCGCGCCGGACTGGCGCATGACGTCCGGGATGCGGAAGCCTCCACCGATTTCGACGAGTTCACCGCGGGAGACGACGCATTCGCGACCGGAGGCGAGCGCGGCGAGGACGAGGAGCACTGCGCCCGCGCAGTTGTTGACGACGATGGCGTCCTCCGCGCCGGTGAGCGTGCGCAGGAGGCCGATGAGCGGAGCGTAGCGGCTGCCGCGTTCGCCTTCGTCCAGGTCGTATTCGAGGTTGGAGTAGCCCCGGGCCACGGCGACGACGCGCTCCACGGCTTCTGGAGCGAGCGGTGCGCGACCGAGGTTTGTGTGGAGCACGACGCCGGTGGCGTTGAACACGCGCCGGAGGTTCGGCGTGGCCAGGGACGAGAGCGCCGCCTCCACGTCCGCGTCCTCGAAGGGGCGCAAGTCACCAGCGAGGAGCCGGGACCGCACGCGTTCGACAGCGAGCCGCAGGGCCGCGACCGCGCGGGCATGGGGAAGGTTCGCGAGCCGGAACTCCAGCGACGGCCGCCGCAGGAGTTGTTCGATGGAGGGAAGACCGCGAAGCAGCGCGTTCTTTTCATCCGGGGAGTTCGACGCAGCGCCCATGCGTCGGGAGTCTACTCCCCGGACTTGCGCCGAGAAGAGCGGTCACTCAACCGTCGCAGGAACGCAATCCCAGACAGTGAAAACTCACCACCCGCCGTACGGCACGGTGATGGCCTCCATGTAGTGGCCGTTGGGGTCCTGGAAGTAGACCCCACGGCCTCCGTCATGGGTGTTGATCTGGTTCTCATGCTGGCCGCGCGGGTCGGCCCAGTGCTGGATCTTCCGGTCGCGGATCTTCGCGATCAGCGAATCGAAGACCTCCTCCGTCACCAGGAACGCGTAGTGCTGCCCGTGGATCGCGTCCTGCGTGGTCACGTAGTCGAGCGACGCCCCATCCGTCAGCTTCACCACCTGGAAGTGCCCGAACGGCGTGGGCTCCGGCAGCCCGAGCAACTCCGCGAGGAATTGCGCGGACGCGACCTTGTCCTTCGCGGCGATGATCGTGTGGTTGAATTTGACAGACATGGAGGCCCCCAGGGAAGGAGCCTCCTATAACGCGCGCCCCTGCTGAAGTGCCAGCGGCCATAGCTTCGCCAGTTCAGCGCGCAGCACCGTTGCACTGGCGTAACGCTCTTCGGGCCGCTTCCGCATCAGCGTGAGGACGACCTGCTCGAAGGCTTCCGGCAGCTCTGGACGCCGCTTCCTCGGAGGCACAGGCGTCTCCTGCACGTGCATCAACATCAGCGGGACAGGCTGCGCATGCCGGAACGGCAGCTGCCCGGTGATCATCTCGTACGCCACCACACCCAGGGCATACAGGTCCGTGGCCGGCGACACGGGCACACCTGTCACCTGCTCCGGAGCCATGTACTCCGGTGTCCCCAGCGTCGCGCCCTGCGCCGTGTTGCCCATCACATGCGCGCTCTTGGCGAGCCCGAAATCCATCAGCTTCAGCACGCCCGTGCGCGTGACGAACAGGTTCCCGGGCTTCACGTCCCGGTGCAGCACCCCTTGCGCGTGCGCGTGCTCCAGCGCCACCGTGGCGTGCGTCAGCCACCGCAAGGCATTGGCCAACGTAGGTCGGCCCTCCATCATCACCTGACGCAGGTCCCTTCCCTCCAGCAGCTCCACCGTCAGGTAGTGCCGGTCCCCATCCGAGCCCACGTCAAACACATGCAGGATGTTCACGTGCTCCAGCGCCCGGGCGTGATCCACCTCCTGGCGGAAGCGCGTCACCATCGCCTCGTCGGCGTACGGCACCGCCAACACCTTGAGCGCCACGCGCTGGTGCTTCTTCACATCCAGCGCCTGATACACCGCCGACGTCCCACCCACCCCC
>NZ_RAWF01000237.1:0-15519 GCF_003612075.1 Corallococcus sp. CA041A | reverse complement strand
GGGCAGGGACCCGCGCTCACAGGGCCCGGAGGGCCCACTCGTGCGCCGCTTCGATGAAGAGGCGCAGCGGGGTGGAGCGCCGCGAGCGGCTGCTCAGCTCCGGGCGGCCGGCGGCGGCATGGGGGGCGCGGTGCGCTGCCACGCCTCCAACTGCTGCACGCGCCCCAGCCAGGCCCGGAGGTTCGCGTAGCCTTCAAGGGGCAGGCGCGCCGGGCCCGCGAGGGCGAACGACGCGGCGAGCGAGAGGTCCGCGAGCGTCAGGCGCTCCTGCGTCACCCACGTCCTGCCCGCCAGGTGCGAGTCCAGCACGGGAGCGGTCTGCGCGAAGAGGGCCTCGCCGCGCGCGACCTCGGCGGGGTCTGGCGGCCCGCGGCCGGTGCGCTGCTTCACGAAGTTCTCCTGGACGAGCACGGTGTTCGCCGGGGCCATGTGGGCCGAGCACCAGAACAGCCAGCGGTTCACGTCGGCGCGGCCCTGCGCGTCCGTCGGGAGCAGGGTCTGCCCCGGGGTCTTCTCGGCGAGGTAGACCATGATGGCGCGCGACTCCCAGAGCACGAAGCCGCCGTCGTCCAGGACGGGGACACGCCCGTTGGGGTTGATGCCCAGGTACGACGCCTCGCGCTGCTTGCCCGTGGTGAGGTCCACCACGATGCGCTCGAGGGGAATGTCGAGGTGGGCGGCCACGAGCAGCACGCGGCGCGAGTTTCCGGACAGGGGGTGGAAGTAGAGCTTCAAGACGAACCTCTGGGATGGCACGGGTGAAGGGGGAGGACCTATCCACCCGGAGTGACAACGGTCTGTCAGGTATCCCTGGCAGGAACCGCTCCCGTCCCGAACTACAGCTCCTCGTCCTTGCAGAGGTCGTCCTGGAGCTCGCTCAGCGCCTTCCGGGCGCGCATGGGCTGGCAGGTGTTCGCCAGGAAGTACGATGAAGCGCCCACGGTCGCCGCCTTGAGCTTCGGGCCCAGCGCGGACCAGCAGCCCTCGAAGGCCACCTTCGTCGCCTGGACCGCGCGAGGGTCCTCCTTGGGAAGGCCGAGCGCCGCGATGACCGTCTCGGCGAGCGCCGCGTCCTTGCAGGCGCTGACGTCCTTGCCGCCTCCCACCGCCAACGCGAAGAGCGGCATCGCCACGTAGGCGAAGTGCCCCTGCTTCACGAGGTGCGCGGCCTGGAGCGCCGCTTCGGGCCCCAGGTCCGGCGTGAGCTCCAGGAAGGTGTCGATGCAACCGCGCCGGTCGCGTTCGAGGCATCGCTGGAGGTCCTTGCTCGCGCCCTGATCGCGGGCGGTGGCGAAGCGCGGTGCCTTGGGGAGGAAGGCATACCGCCGGCCCAGCGCGCGCGCCCGCTGTGTGGCGGCGAACGGCTCCTTGTCGCTGGGGGCGAGGGTCTCCACGTCGGCCGCCGCCGCGTCGGTGACCAGGGCCCGCCACGCGTCGGTGCGCTTGGGAGCGGGGAGGTCCTCCGCGCGCTCCAGCAGCTCCGCCCAGGCCTTCTGCGAGGCCAGGGTCTGGAGGTCCTCCAGCGTCACCGGCTCCCGGGCCACCGCGTCCGCCGCGAAGAGACAGGCGGCCACCACGAGTCGACGGATCATCGGGAGAGGTTCCTGTCCAGGACCGCGGGCCCTTCGGCCGCGCCCTTCGGGGTGGTGGTGAAGGTGAGCGTGTCTTTGCCGCGCTCCAGCCCGAGCGTCGGACCGAAGCGGCAGACCAGCGACGTGACGGTCTTCACCGAGGCGCAGTGGGCCTGGGCGCGGCTCACGAGCGGAGCACAGGCGGCCCACACGTCCAACTCCGCCATCACCTCGTCGCTGAAGCTCTTCCATTCGAAGGTGAAGGTGGAGGAAGTGCCGCAGGCCTTGTTCAACGCGGCGACGGCTTCACCCGCGCGGGCCGTGTATTTCTTCTCCAGGTGGGGCCAGGCCTTCTTCTGGAAGGCGGCGATCCGCCCCGACTCCAGTTGCTGCTGGTGCGCGGTGAGCACCTCCGCGGTGGAGGCCTTGTCCGTCGCGTCCTGGTTGAACTTGACGGGGAACGCCTGCACTCCGGGCAGGACTGCCTCATAGCGCCCGTCGCGCTGGAGGAGGATGACGTAGTCGCCTCCCCGGTGGCGGGTCACATAGTCGGCGCCGCGTGAGTGTTTCTTCAGGGTGGCGCGTAGCGCGATGCCGTCCTCTTCGGAGTCGGTGCCGCGCACGCGGATCAAGACTTCGGATGCCGTGCGCGGCTCCAACGTGACGACCTCCACGCTCTGGCCGTCGGTGCCCCGGTAGACCTTGCCCGCCACCGCTTCCAGGGAATGCGCCGTCGTCGCGAGGATCGCCGCCAGCATGAGCGCGGGAGCAAGGGTCCGGGGCATGCTCAGTTGAACGCCTTCTCGAGCGTGGCCTTGGTGTTGTCGCCGAGGTTCGCGTGGCCCCTGGAGGACATGTGGTACGTGAACACGCCCTTGTCGAGCGACATGTTGCGCAGCGTCGCGTCGTTGGAGCCGTCCTTCTTCTCCACGGGCTTCACGCCGCCGAACAGGCACGCAACGCCGGTCACCTTCTTGGCGATGACCTTCTTGTACGCGGGGCGGTTTTCACACATGGCCCCGATCTCCTGGATGACCGCCTCACAGTACGAGCTGAAGCTCGTGCCCGACCAATCGTCGGTCTTGAAGTTCTGGAAGTCGGTCTTCACCTCGAGCTTGGTGCCGCACTTGTCGTTGGTCGCCTTCAGGTCGTCCTCGATCTCTTCCTCCAACTTGGCCTTGGCTTCTTCCTGGGCGGGCTTGAGGTCTTCTTCGGCGAAGGCGGACGTCGACAGCAGGGTCACGACCGCGAACACATGCTTCAGGGACATGGAGAACTTCCTCGTGGGGTGGACGGCAATCCCGGAGTTTCCCGGTGAGCAGGTCTTGAAGCAAGCAGCAGGGACGTGCCTTCCTGCGTCAATCCAGCCTTTGAAATCACCCTGGAGCAGGACGACGACGAGGGCGTCGCGAGGAGGACCTGCACGGGCTGTGGCGCGGTCCAGTGGGTAGGGGACAGCGCCGAGTACGCCGACACCGCGGACCTCCAACGCCGCGAGCGGCTGCTCAGCTCCGGGCGGCCGGCGGCATGGGGGGCGCGGTGCGCTGCCACGCGTCCAGTTGCTGCACGCGCCCCAGCCAGGCCCGGAGGTTCGCGTAGCCTTCAAGGGGCAGGCGCGCCGGGCCCGCGAGGGCGAACGACGCGGCGAGCGAGAGGTCCGCGAGCGTCAGACGCTCCTGAGTCACCCATGTCCTGCCCGCCAGGTGCGAGTCCAGCACGGGCGCGGTCTGGGCGAAGAGGGCCTCTCCGCGCGCGACCTCGGCGGGGTCTGGCGGCCCGCGGCCGGTGCGCTGCTTCACGAAGTTCTCCAGGACGAGCACGGTGTTCGCCGGGGCCATGTGGGCCGAGCACCAGAACAGCCAGCGGTTCACGTCGGCGCGGCCCTGCGCGTCCGTCGGGAGCAGGGTCTGCCCCGGGGACTTCTCGGCGAGGTAGACCATGATGGCGCGCGACTCCCAGAGCACGAAGCCGCCGTCGTCCAGGACGGGGACGCGCCCGTTGGGGTTGATGCCCAGGTACGACGCCTCGCGCTGCTTGCCCGTGGTGAGGTCCACCACGATGCGCTCGAGGGGAATGTCGAGGTGGACGGCCACGAGCAGCACGCGGCGCGAGTTTCCGGACAGGGGGTGGAAGTAGAGCTTCAAGACGGACCTCGGGGACGGCACGGGTGGAGGGGGAGGACCTATCCACCCGGAGTGACAAGGGACTGTCAGGTATCGTCAGGGGCACGGCTTCAGGACGTAGAGGAACTCCTGCTCCGTCGGAATGGGGAGTACTGGGTCCGCGGCCAGGCTCTGCTGGTCCGAAGCTGACTCGCGGCGCGAGCGGGGCCGGCTTTCAGTTGACTCTTGCTGGGATGGATCTTGGGGGGGGGTGTAAGCGTCAGGCCGGAAACAGTTCTGACGTAGGGCGTCTGTCATTGTCTCCCGGTACTCGCTTCTGCTGCGAGGCGTGCCTGTCCTTCGCGCAGGCACATTCCCACACCCAGGAGTGCCGATGAACGCGCTGAAGAAGTCCCTTCTCGCCGTCGCCGCTGTCCTCGCCGTGGCCCCCGCGTCCGCCTTTGCGCTTCCGCTGCAGTGCTGGGATACCTGCGAGGGTGTTTGCGACGACCCCTGTTTCCTGGGGATCCGCCTCACCACCTGTGGCGCGGCGGGCTACTGCTTCCAGCCCGCGCAGCCTTCGCAGGAGAACGCTTCGGTCTCCTCCGAGCAGAGCCAGCGCTCCGACGACACCGCGCCGGTCTGCGACGCCGACCATCCGGGCACGGAGCAGGCTGAGAGCTGAGCGGTCTTGAACTTCCACGAGGCCCGGCATCGCGTCCGGGCCTCGTGGTTTCAATGCGTTGCGCGGCGGTCCCCCTCCCATGTCCGGGTTCCGCGCCAGCGCCTCGGTCACCCACCGCCGCGCCTCCTCCTCGCGTCCTGCCCGGACGGGGAGCACGGCGGTCCATCGGGTGTGGACCGGAGCGACCTGCCAGACGCGGACGGTATGCATCAGCGAGGACCCGAGCCCCTCTGGGTGCGCCGAGGTCGCCTTGCGGCCGGGCTGATTTCGCCTCATCGAATGCCCAACATGGAGCAGCCGGAAATGTGCGTCGAGCGAGCCCGGGTTTCGTCGGACGACACGAACCGCGTTCAATCCCTCTCCTGACGCCGCCCCGGATGTCCCTCCGGGGCGGCGTGCGTGGACTACGGGGAGTAGACGACGGTGAGCGTGGCGTTCGCACCGTCCTTCACGAAGAGGTAGGCCGTCGCCGCGGGATTCTGGGCGAAGCGCAGGCGCAGCTGCGTCCGGCCCCGCGTGTTGACTGCGGACGTCCCCGCCCCCGCGAAGTCCGTGGAGCGGATGGTGCCCGAGGTGAACTTCGCGACGCCCGCCACGGCGCTCGCGGTCGCGGAGGCGCCCCAGTCGCCCGTCTCCGTCGCGGCCGCGTTGAAGGTGCCCGTGGCCACGTCGATGACGAGCGTGTTGCCCGCGGGGCTGGCCCAGGGGTCTCCGGAGCCAGACGTGTAGGAGAGGGTCAGGAACGCCTGGGTGATGCTGGCGGTGTCCGGCAGGCTGGACGTGTCGAATGACAGCAGGGAGCGGTTGTGCTTGCCGTCCACCCCTCGTCCGAGCGCCAGGCCCGTGAGCGTCCCGAGCTCCGCCGCGCTCCCGTCGGCGTTCGCCTTCACGTAGCCATCCTCCGCCGCGATGCTGGTGAAGCTGACCGTCGTCGGCGTCGTCCCGCTGTTGCTCACTGTGACGGACGTGTCCGCGTCCAGCGCGGAGTTCCCCGCCGCATCGAACGCCCGGGCCCCCAGCACATGCGAGCCGTTGGCGACCGTCGTGGTGTTCCAGCTGAACGCATGGGGCGCCGTGCCGGCCGTGCCCACGAGGTTCCCATCCACGTAGAAGTCCACCCGCGCGACGCCGACATTGTCGGAAGCGCTCGCGGTCACCGTCACGGTGCCACTCACCGTGGCGCCGGAGACGGGCGCCGTCACGTTCACCGTGGGCGCAGTGGTGTCATCCGGCGGAGTGCTGGCTTCCGTGAGCCCGAAGAAGAGCGCCTGGTAATAGACACCACAGAGGTTCACGTCGGACTGGTACGCGCCCGTCGCGCCACAGGCGGTGCTGCTCCCAGGAAAGCTGTACTGCGGATCCACCGGGACGGCGTGACCCATGCCGGTGAGCTCATAGGTCTCCACCAGCGCCGTGCCCGCGCTGTCCCGGTACACCTTGTGAGGGAAGCCCCCCACGGTGTCCGTCGTGTCCGGCGTCTGGTCGATGCCGTGCACCTGGGTCCACTGCTTCATGGACTCGGTGAGGTTGGCGGGCCTCACCGTGAAGTCATTCGTGCCATGCCAGATGGAGACGCGCGGCCGGGGACCCGTGTAGCCCGGGTATGCGTTGCGCACGAGGTCCGCCCACGCCGCGGGCGTCTTGCTGACGCCGGGGCTCATGCAGCTGAAGCCCTCGGTCATGGAGTTGGCGCACCGGTACGGACCGCCCGAGTTGATGGCGCCCGCCGCGAAGACGTCCGGGTAGGTGGCCAACATGGCGGGAACCATGAAGCCTCCCGCGGAGAAGCCCGTGACGAACACCCGCGCCGGGTCGATGGAGTAGGCGGCCTTCATGGCGTCCACCATCTGCTTGATGGACAGCGCCTCACCCGCGCCGCGCGCGATGTCCCCCGGCTCGAACCAGTTGAAGCAGCTGGTGGGGTTGTTGCTGCTCGGCTGCTGCGCGTAGACGACGTAGAACTTGTAGACGTTCGACGCCGCGGTCCACCCACCGGGCTCCACGCCCGCGGCATTCTGCGTGCACCCGTGCAACACCACCACCAGCGGTGCATTGGCCGGCACGCCCGCGGGCACCTGCCGGAACATCTGGAGGTTGCCCGGGTTGGACCCGAAGCCCGTCACCTGCGTCAGCCCCTGCTCCACCTGCTCCACCTGGGGGACGCCGGTGTCCGGCGCTTCGGCTCCCAGCGGGCCGCAGCCGGCGGTCGCCGCGATGGCCAACGCCGCGACGCGAAACCAGGGGACGTGCGTGAACCACCCAAGACGACGAATGCCTCGACCGTGCATGGTGCCTCCCTGGCCGCCACGGGGGAGGAGGGTGGGCGGCCGAGCTCTTCTAGGGTTCGGGTGCCCCGGCCACCGGCAAGCTCTTGAGGAACGCCTCCAGCGCCGCGTTGAACGGCACCGGGCAGTCGAGCTGCACCGTGTGGCCACACCCTTCCAGTCCCACCAGCTTCGAGCCCGGGATGCGCGCGTGGCCGTATTCGAAGATGTCCCGCGGGAAGCCACCGTGCAGGAACGGGTTGGGAATCAGGCGGTCCGCTTCCCCGAAGATGATGATGCTGGGGGCGGTGATGCGATGGAGGTTGTCGCGCACGAAGTCGTCGTTGGCGAGCCCCCGCACCGAGCGCACGTTGGCATAGGCATACGCGTCGAACTCGGGCGACTTCGCCAGCCGCACGCGCTCCTCGATGAGCCACTCCAGCTCCGGCCGCCAGTTCTGGAAGTTGGCCTGCCGCACGCTGCCCCGGATGCCGTACTCGGGTGCGGACTTGATGAACTCCGTGCTCATCACCCGCGCGAACCAGTCCTTCTCCTTCTGGGAGAACTTCTCGAAGCCCGCGGGCGACACCAGCACCACCCCCGACGGCTCGTCCGGGTAGCGGATGGCGTACGACAGCGCCGTCTGCCCTCCCATGGAGTGGCCCACCAGGATGGGATGCTCGACGCCCAGGCTCCGCGTCAGCTCACGCACCGCGTCCGCCATGGCCTCCATGGTGTACGGAAAGGAGCCGGGCTTGTCGGACTTGCCATACCCGGGCAGGTCCACCGCGACGACGTGGTAGCCCGCACGCTGGAGCGCGTCGAGCTGCGCGCTCCAGAACTTCAGGTAGCTGCCCAGGCCATGGATGAGCACCACGGTGCGCGCGCCGGGCGCGGCGGGCAGCTCCACGTAGGCCATCTGCGGCACGCGCGCCATGCCGTAGGTGGCCGCCGTCTCCGGCAGGGCCACCCGCTTCAGCGGCCAGGGCTCCTTCGCCCCGGGCGACGCGTAGTCCAGGTCCTGGAACGCCAGCGGCGGCGCGCTGGCGTACGAGCGCACGCAGCCGGTGGAGGAACCCAGCCCCGCCACGAGCAGCAGGGCCTTGAGGGCGCGGAAGGGGCTCATGGTCAGAACGCGTACCAGGTGAAGGTGGTGAAGGCGGCGAAGGGGTTGTTCTTCACCGTCGTGGAGCCGTCATAGAAGGCGCCGCGGAACAGGTAGCCGGCGTGCAGGCCCACCGTCATGAGGTAGCGGATGGTGTAGCGCACCTCCGCGTTCACCTCGGCGCCAATGAACCGCCCCCGCCGCACGGCCGGATCCCAGCGCGGCGGGCTCGCCCCCGAGTTGGCCAGACCCGTGGCCAGCTTGAGGTTGAGCGTGTTGGGGATGATGTCCCACGCCGCGCTCGCGATGCCGGTGCGCAGGCCGTAGCCCTGGTTGGAGATGTCCGTCACCGCGCCCGTGTAGTTGTTCACGGTGCTGGTGAAGGGGAACAGCAGCAGCATCTTGTGGTTGAACCACACCGAGCCGGGCAGGCCGTACTGGTTGAGCGTGAAGGCGCCCGTGTAGCGGCCGTCATCCAGGTTGCTGTCGCCGGTGGTGAACATGCCCTCCAGCGTGACCAGGTCCGCCGGGCCGCGGCCCCACTGGTAGAGCACCTCCAGGTTCGCGGACAGGCCGGAGATGTCCACCTTCTTGTTGAACGTGGTGTCCGCGCGGTCGCTCGTGTAGCTGCCACCGTTGTACATGACGAATCCGGAAGCGGCGAGGCGCCCCGCGCGGAAGTCGATGTTGTGGTGGAAGTTCGCGCCCAGCCAGAAGACGTTGCCCGTGGGCCGCTCGATGTTGAAGCGCGGGGTGCCGACGAACGGGTAGAGGCCCGTGGACGAAGGCCCGCTCTTCACGATGCCTTCGAAGGCATACGCGTCCCCCTTCGTGTCATCGCGCAGGTACCAGGCGGACAGGCCGATGTTCGTCCCGGGCTGCACGGGGTAGGCGTAGTCCGCGGTGAGCAGGTAGACGAACTTCAGGCGCGGGTCGTCCCGCGTCGCCTTGTCCGCCTGGGCGCTGCCCAGAGGCAGGAGGCTCAGTTTGGAAAGCCCCTTGTAGTTGCTGTAGAGCGACAGGCCCGTGGCGTCGCTGCCAATGAACGCCAGCTTGTAACCCGTGCGGACGATGTCGTTGAGCGGCGAGCGCGTCGGGTCGAAGATGGAGTCGTAGACCGGCTGCGTGCCGATGAGCAGCGTGAGCCGGGCCGGGTTGCGCGTGGGATAGACGGCGACGTTGACGTTCTTCGTCTGGATGTTGACCTGGTCCGCGTTGAAGCCGCCGCCCTCGTTCTGCTGCGAGGCATTGGCGGCGCGGCCCCAGAGGTAGTCCACCTCGAACTGGGCGCGGAAGGACGCCAGCCCGTCCGCGAAGGACGGGCTGTACTCCAGCACGGGGATCCAGCGCTGCTCCACGTAGAACGCTGAACGCCCCGGCTCCACGCGGACGGAGCTGCCGGACAGCGAGCCGATGGGCCCCAGCGACACGCCCTTGAGGCCCGCGGGGTCGCCCACGCTGTTGGTCACCGACAGCCGGGTGAAGAAGTAGTTGATGAGGATGAACTCGCGAGGCTTCGCGTCCTCCTCGCGGTCCTTCTCATCCAACCAGTCGCCGTAATAGAGGCCCGGCACCGTGGGGCTCTGCCCCGCCGCCGGCAGCGCCAGTCCCAGCACGAGCGCCACGGCGCCCAGGCGCGCCGCGCCCAACCACCCTCCCGACATATTGACACCTCACCCTGATGGATTGCCGTGAGGGCGGTTCGCGCCCACCGTCCGCCGTGCGACTAGCCGCTGATGGTGTAGACCTGCACCGCGTTGCCGGTGAAGGCCTGCCCGGAGACGCTGACCGTCTTGGCGCCCACCGCGCCGTCGGCGCAGCGCCAACCCGTGGCCTTCGCCTCGAAGTAGAGCTCCATGGAGATCTTCTTCAGGTCCGACGAGATGCTCACGCGGCCTTCCTGCTTGAAGCTGCCGTAGTCCACCAGGATCTCGAAGCAGCTGCCGCCCGCGGTGATGTTGGAGAGCGTGACAGCCTTGGAGTCGAACACCAGCGCGTTCTGCGCGGCGGCGTGATCACACGTGCTGCCGGCCTGGCCGACGCCAGCGGAGTTGAGGATGGTGCCGGGGGTGCTGGTGACGTGGAAGTTGTTGCCGCCCACGCCAATGGAGACCTTCTGGAAGCACTGGCTGGCCGAACCCCAGTTGATGTCCTCGTCCAGCGACAGCGGGTGGCTGGGGATGTTGTCCCCCTCCATCACCAGCGTCTTGCCCTCCAGGAAGGCCAGGATGTTCGACTGGCTGTCCAGCTTGGGCGCGCTGTCCACGGGATCCTGCGTCGCCTCCTCCCCACAACCCGTGAGGCTCAACGCGCACAGCAGCATCGCGGACGAAAGCGTCTTCTTCATGGGGGGACTCCTCGTTCGGGCGCACGGGGGGAGATGAAGCCCGATTCATGTTTCAGCTACGGGTAGCACCCGCCTGACGGCCTTGTCAAAAGACAGACGATGGCCTGATGCGTCAGGACGCCTCATCGGCGAAGAGGCGCAGCGGGGTGGAGCGCCGCGAGCGGGTGCTCAGCTCCATCTGCTCCGTGAGCGCTTCCTTGAAGAGGAGCACCAGGGCGACCCAGAGGCTGACGTGAAGCTGGTATTCGTAGCCGGCATAGCCTTGGGCCCCGCCCGTCTTCGAAGGGAGTTCCGGCGGATTGGGGGCGCGCCTGGGCCTGGGCGAGGATGTCATGACGGTGCTGCATCTTGGTCGTTCACCTACTTGGGAGCCCCAACAGCAGCCCCGTGGCCCATCCCAGCCACGGGCGCTTCGTCATCATCCGCATGAGTCCGTCGTAGCGGTCCCACTTCATGTCCGTCATCCAGGGGGACTGGCCATCGAAGAAGAGGGCCTGGCCCCGGAAGAAGCCAGGGCGCGGACTGACGATCACGAGCGCGGTTCGTGCCCTCAATCCCCGGCTGCGGGAACAGAAGCGTTGGACCGACCCTATCCACTTGGACCTGGAGGGGGCGGGCGCCTGTCAGGTCCTTGGCGTGGGCCGAGCCGTCGGTTCTACTCGGGCAATGCCGATGCTGCTCGCATTGAATACGGGCCTGGTCGAACTGACGTCCGAGGTCGCGCTGAGGTGGTCCCGCGACACGGGCAGCCAGTTGCCGGACTTCGTCGACGAGGATGGCCTGGATCTCTTCCTGGCCACGCAGGACCGGATCTACCGGCAGGACGAGTTCGCGCAGTTCCTGTTGGACCTCGTGCGGTTCCTCCAGGTCCGCATGAGCATCAAGGTCGCGCTGAAGAACCTGGACGCCTACGAGGCGCGCCTGGGTGAGCAGAAGGTGTCGCCCGAACTGGTGCGCAAGATGCTGGGCGTGAAGGCCTTCCCGAAGACCAAGGAGGCCCAGGCGCTCCATGACGACGTCGCCCAGGTGGTCGACTCGATGCTGGACGAGGAGTGGGACTACATCGAGGAGTGCCGCGCCTCGCTGTACGAGCAGCTCGACTGGCACACCTCAAGGGGGGACAAGAGTGGCAGGGTCTCCTCCGGTCGCCTCCAGAAGGCGCTCAAGTCGGTGACCGCCGAAGACTTGAAGAAGGACCAGGGGAAGAGCCGGGCCAAGTTCCAGTACTACGAACCCGTGCGGCTCCGGCTGATGAGCCTCGGCTTCGTCGTCTCCCCGGCCGGCACCCCACTTGGCGCGGTGTTCCCCGCGAGCGACTGGGTCCGCGACCTCCCGCTGGAGTCGCAGTTCTGGGAAAAGGTGAAGGAGCGGACCGACGCGCTGGTCCAGGACTACCACCTGCTCGGCAACGATTCGAGCGCGCTCACCCGCCTGCTCAAGCCGCCGGTGGATCACCCCCTCAGCGAGGAGTTCAAGAAGAACTGGAGGACGGTCTGCACGGCCTTCGTGTCCACCGTGGGGTGTCTGTGCGTGTCGTGGACGCGGCACCAGGAAGGGGGCAAGACGGTGTACGTGCCCGTCCTCGGGCTCTCCGGCGTCGTCCAGGAAGAGCCGGATGAGAAGTACTTCGGCAAGTACTGCCGGCACCTCGCGCTCCCCACTTGGAAGACGGACCAGGAGGTCCCCAAGAAGGATCCCGACAAGTACAAGTCCCCCGAGGAGATCGAGAAGCTCCGCAAGGAGCTGAAGGAAGAGTCCAGCGACTTCCTGAAGAAGCGTTGGAAGGGGAAGAACAAGATCGTGCTCGACGAGGACCAGCAGTCCCAACTGGACACCCACGAGCGGCGTCAGGCCGAGCTGGAGTTGCTGGACTTCTACGCCCGGCGGCGCCAGGCGGAAGCCCACGAGGAGGAGGAGTTCAAGAAGGGGCTCTGGACCAACTACGACGTGATGATCGGCCGCACGAACACCGCGGCGCTCGAGTATCGCGCCCGGGACCTGCTCCAGTTGCGCAGGCCCGCGCGGCAGGCCCTGCTCAGCTACGTGTCGTTCCGGCAGAACAAGACCCACGACAAGCTGCGGATCGAAGCGCACCCGGTCTCTGGCCTCCAGGGGCGCGCGCTCGGCGTCGACCTGTGGATCTGCGGCTGGCATTCGCTCAACTGCGCCGAGCCCGCGGCGCTCATGACCGCTTCGTCCTACTTCTGTGACGGCGCCGACGTGCTGGTGTGCTTTCCCTACGAGGGGTTCCAGGACACCGGCAAGCAACGCAACCGGCCGAAGGAGACCTGTCCCTGGTGCGCCGCCGTGGAGCTGGGTTTCCGCAGCCTGAGCCGCAACACAGGCCAGGTGGACAAGAGCGTGGAGACGGGAGACTGGGTGACGGAGTTCACCCGCGCCACCCAGAACGAGCCGTCGAAGGTGTTGTCACCCAAGCAGGAGTTCGATGCCTTCGACGACTCCAATCCCATCACGGTGTCGACGCGAAAGACGCTCTCCGGAAACAACGGGCTGGCCCTGGTGAAGAACAACAACCTCGACGAACGCGCCTACAGCGAAGTCGTGGAGACCAAGATTGGCCGCATCCGCTCGATGTATCACCTGCTCGGCCTGCTCGACCCCGAGGTGATCGCGCTGGACCGTCCGCTCTTCGGGCAGCAGAAGCTCCTGGGGTCCGGCGCCTTGACGGGTTCCGGCAGGGGTCGGGGCTCACGTCAGCGACCTCTCGTGGGCCTCGACAAGGGTGGCACGAAGAACAACCTGCTGAAGGAGATGGAGCATTGGTCCAAGCAGGCTGAAAGCCGGATCCGCTCCGAGGCCGAGCTCCGGCTGCAGCGGGCGACAGCGCTCTTCGACATGTACGTGCAGCAGAACTTCGTCATCACCGACAACCCGGGCGGCGGCGACTGCCTGTACTACGCGTTCTCGGATGGGGTGAAGCGCCGCACTCCGCAATCCGTCGCGCAGCTCCCCGAGGGCGACCGGCTGGAGGAGGCGATGCTGTATCGCGAGAGCGCCGCCGCGATGACCGCGAACCTCATCCGCCGTGGCGTGGGAATCTCCCCGGTGATGTTCCGGGACATGCGGCCGTCCCAGGATGTCCTGCGCCGGCTCGACAACGCGAGCACGGCCCTGGATCGGATCCGGCTCGACGCCTGGGCGAGCGTCCGGCTGCGACGCGGGCTGCGGGTCGACTACGCCTTCCGGGACACCGATCCCCGCTACGCGGAGCATGTCGCCCTCGCGGAGACCTTCGTCATGGAAGCCGTCCGCCGGAACGTCGAGCTGAGCGAATCGCTCCGCGTGATCGCCGATGCCTATGAGTCGGGCCAGCGCCGCCGCCGGCAGTGGGCCGGGGACCTCGACTTCCGCGGCCTCGTGCTCTCCGCCCGGGTGAACCTGCGGATCCACTACGTCGATACCTCGGAGCGGGGCATCCGCGACCATCACGGTCACCGGGTCGACACGTATGACTTCAGGGAACTCTCGGCACAGTACTTCGGCTCGAACGTACCGGGAGCGGCCATCACCATCGACATCCTCCACGTCGGTGACAACCACTACGTGGCCGGGCGCCGCGCGTAGTGCCGCGTGCGGGGCGGCCGGCCCTGCGTCGCGACTCGACGCAGCCGAGTCCCCACGGAACGCGGCACCCCAGGTGTGCCCGGCGACATCAAGATGTCCTGGCTCGCGGAGCTGCCCACGGCGCTGGGACACTCGAGGAAGGCTCAGCGGACTCCGACGAAGTCGATGCCCGCCGAGGAAATCTGGTCGTTCCAGGGGCCTCCCGCGACGGAGTTGATGTCGCCCACGCTCTGGGTGGTGCTGAGGCACCTGCCCGTCCGCGAGGGGTGTTCGCAGAGGGTCGCGCGATAGGGGCCGAGGATCCTGACGGAGGACAGGATGTCATCGAAGCCCAGGTCGCCCAGGAAGCCGACGCCGGAGGTGAGATGCAGGATGTTGCCTTCGAACTGGCCGTGCTCGTAGAGGTACACCCCATCCGCGGCCGAGTAGGCCTGGATGGCATACGTGTAATCCCCCTGCGTGGCCTTGTAGCCCGTCCCATAGTCAGAGTACGCCCAGTTGCTGAGTCCCCCGGGTGCCTTCTTCACCACCACGCTCCAGAGCTGGAAGGGGAAGCGTGAGCTCACCCGACCATGCAGTTGGAGGGCGCGGTCGCTCGTGCCACCCGAGAGAGCCCCGAGCTGTGAGTTCACGAAGCTGCCCAGGAATCCGTTGCTCACCGCGCTCGTCACCGTCCGAGAGGTGAAGGCGAGGTGCGTGTAGTCATCCATGGTGTCGGATTGGACGTAGCTTCCATCCGTGTGCATCCAACCCGCCCAGCTTCCCTTCAACGCCAGGGCATGCCAGATGCGCCCCGGGGCGGCATTCTGGAGAAACGCATGGAGGCCATACCAGCGGGCCTGTGCGTCGCCGCCCAGGGTGTAGGAGATGTTCCGGAAGGCGGTGCCGAAATCGCCAGGCAGGAGGCCGGCGGAGGGGAGCAGCCGGTAGTTGAGGGCCAGGATGGCGTCAATCAGCCCCGCTCCCGGGAAGTCCATCATCACGACGCCCGCGCGCTGGACGTTGCCGCCCACCAGGTGGTCGATGGCGTAGTCATTGACGCCTCGGATGGCCATCCCATCACCTCCGGCCACCACGTTGGGGAAGGCCGCCACGGAGGAGCCACTGAGGAAGTTCACATACAGCGTGGGAGGGGCCCCCGCGTTCGTCCGCCCCAGGTGGTCCCGGACCTTGTCCCACTTGTTGTCGATGTCGAAGATCGTGGACACGGTCCAGTCATCCTGGAGGGCCAGCGAACCCCAGTTCACGCCGTAGGCTCCACCGCCGAAGTTGTCCAGGATGACAATCTTGCCACGCACCTCCCCGAGCGTGGGCACATGGGTGCCTCGCCAGACATAGGGGCTGTAGGCGGGCTGGCTGCGATACCACTCGAAGGTCTGTTGGAAGCTCCGGCTATTGCCGTCCGGGGTGTGTTCCTCCTTCACTCGCATGAGAATGGTTTCGCCGGGATGGTCGCGCAGGAACTGGGTGGTGGTTGTCAAAACGTCGTCGAAGTTGGCGTTCAGGTAGACGACGCCATGGTGGATGGCGAACCGGTCGCCAATGTGGCGACACCGGATGTCCAAGGCACGAAGACCCGCGTCCAGCTGAGCTCTCAGGCTCAGGGATTGGGTCTGGGTGAGGGCACCGCCCGTCGAGGTGAACGCCATGGAGTCATGGGTTCCCGGCAGCGACAGGGAAGCGAGGCTCGCCGAGCCGGGCATCCAGCTCAACCAGTCGGGATGACTCGTTTCGATGCCGCCGGAGTGGTTGTAGTAGCGCCCACGGGCGGCAGCGGGGGAGGTCGCGAGCAGCGCGAGGAAGAGCATCGCCGCCGCGTTGCGCAGTCGGGGGGCAGGAAACGTCCGGTGGGACATGGGG
>NZ_RAWF01000236.1:0-15390 GCF_003612075.1 Corallococcus sp. CA041A | reverse complement strand
AGATGTGTATAAGAGACAGGGGGCTGGCGGCGGCGCTGTCCGCGGGGCAGCGCATGCCGGCGCTGGCGCTGTACCTGTTCGCGGACTGCTTCAGCACGTTCGTGTCGTTCCGCTTCTGGGGCCGCATGGCGTCCGCGTTCGACGCGCGCGAGGCGCGCCGGGCCTTCACCGTGCTCAATGGCTTTGGCATGGGCGGCGGCATCGCGGGCGGCCTGCTGGTGCAGGCGCTGGCGGTGCGGCTGGGCACGCCCGCGGTGGTGGTGAGCGGCGCGGTGAGCCTGCTGGCCGCGGGCGCCATCTTCCACCACCTGCACAAGGCGGAGCCGGCTCCGCCCCCGCGCACGCGCTCGCTGCAGGCGTGGTTCCCGGCATGGAGCTACCTGGGGGCGAGCCCCTACGCGCAGGTGCTGGCGGCGCTGGGCATCGCGTTCGCGGTGCTGTCGTCCTTCGTGGACTACCTCTTCCGCCTGCGCGTGGAGGGCACGCTGAGCGAGGACGGGCTGGCGGCGCTGTTCGGCTCGCTGCAGCTGTGGATTGGCCTGTTCTGCGTGGCGTTCCAGTTGCTCGTGGCGGAGCGGCTGCTCAAGCGCATGGGCCTGCTCATGTACCTGGCGCTGGTGCCGCTGGTGCTCGCGCCGCTGGCGGGTGCCACGCTGGCCACCGGGCAGCTGTGGCCGGTGCACCTGCTGCGGCTGGTGGAGACGGCGGTGAGCTACTCCATCCTTCCCGTGGGCATCCAGCTGCTCTACGCGGCGGTGCCGGACGAGCAGCGCGAGGGGCTGCGCAGCGCGGTGGACGGGCTGTTGCGCAAGGGCGGCGTGGTGCTGGCGGGCCTGCTGCTCATCGGCGCGGGCCGGGGCGCCAACGGCATCACCATGGCCGTGGCGGTGGTGGCGCTGTGCGCCGCGCTGGGCCTCCTTCTCGTGCGCCTCAAGCCCGCGTACCTCACGGCGCTGGGCGAGCAGGTGGGCGCGCACGAAGAGGAAGAGGTGGAGCTGGGCGGCGAGGCGCAGAAGCTGCTCGTGGAGGCGCTGGGCGCTCCCACGCCGGAGCGGGTGCTGCGCGCGGTGGACATGCTGGAGCAGGCGGAGGCCGCGCCCTTGCGGCAGCACCTGGCCTCGCTCCTCTCCCATCCCCACGAGCGCGTGCAGGAGCGCGGCGTGACGCTGGCCTTGTCCTTCGAGGCCCGGGAGCTGGCGCCCATGCTGGAGCGGCTGGTGGAGGAGGGCCCCCGCCGCCCCCGCGACCAGGCTGTGTGGGCCCTGGCGCGGCTGTCCCCGGAGCGCGCGGAGCGGCTCTTGCCGCCGCTGCTCACCAGCTCCGACGTGGGGCTGCGCTGCGCGGCCATTGGCGCGCTGATGCGCACGCAGGGCAACTCCGCGGCGCTGGAGTCCCTGCGCGAGCTGCTGGCGAAGGGCGATCACGCGCCTGTGGCCGAGCGGCGCGAGGTGGCGCGGCTGTTGGGCCGGCTGAAGGACCCTCGGTTCGCGGGGCCGCTGTCGCTCTACCTGGAGGACATGGACATCTCCGTGCGGCGCGTGGCGCTGGTGGCGGTGGGCGAGGGCGGCTACGTGGAGCTGGCGCCACGCCTCTTGCCGTTCCTCGGCTGGCGCGAGGAGCGTCCGGCCGCGCGTGAGTCGCTGGTGCAGCTAGGCGACGCGGTGACGCCGCTGTTGGAGCTGCAGCTCAACAACAAGGCCGCGCCCCTGGCCATGCGGATGCAGCTTCCCCGCGTGCTGCGCGGCATTGGTTCGTCCGCGGCGCTCAACGCGCTCCTGTTCTCCAACGTGCGCGACGACGCGGCGCTGCACTTCCGCATCGGCGCGCAGCTGTCGCGCCTGCGTGAAGAGCAGCCGGACCACCCGGTGGACGTGGACCGCATCCACGAGGCGCTGGGCCGCCGCCGCGACACGTACCGCCAACTGGTGGGTGCCTTCCGCGATGTGCAGGCGGCGCTGGGTCCCCAGTCGCTGCTCACCCGCGCGGTGGGCGACCGGTTGGATCAGGCGCTGGAGCTTTCGTTCTTCCTCTTGGGCCTCCTGCATCCGCCGCAGGCCATGCGCCGCATCCACCAGCACCTGGTGGGCAACGATTCGCGCCGTCGCGCCTATGCGTTGGAGCTGCTGGAGAACCTGGTGGCGCAGGAGGAGCGCGAGCTGGTGATGGAGCAGGTGGAGGCCCACCACCGCGAGTTGCCGCCTGGAGCGCCGGGCCGTCTGTGGCGGCGGCTGGCGGGGCTCGTGCAGAGTGAGGACCTGGTGCTGCGCGCGTGCGCCCGCCACGTGGCGCGGGTGAATGGCCTGGACGTGCTCCCGCAGGAGGGTGACATGAGCGATACCATCGTCCAACGGATGTTCGCCCTGGAGGGCGTGAGCGTCTTCTCGCAGAGCGACGTGGATGACATCGCCGCCATCGCGGAGGTGGCGCGAGAGGCGTCCTACAAGACGGGCCAGCGGCTCTACAGCCAGGGCGACCCGGGCGACGCGCTCTACGTCATCGTCGAGGGCGCGGTGGACGCGTTCCGCAACGGCGAGCACGTGCTGCGCTTCCAGGCGAAGGAGGCCATTGGCGAGGTGAGCCTGCTGGACGGCGCGCCCCGTCCCACGGACATGGTGGCCGCGGTGGACTCGCGCGTGCTCGTCATCGACCGGCGCGACTTCCTGGACCTGCTCGCGGACCGGCCGGAGCTGCTCACGGGCTTCTTCCGCTCCGTGAGCCAGCAGCTCCAGAGCGTCATCGACCTGCCCGCGCGCCGTGAGGAGGGCCAGCGGCTGGAGCTGGGCGCCCCCCAGCAGCCCCCCTCGCCGCTGGAGGGCATTGGCGGCCTGCCCCCCGAAGGCAACGCGCCTTCCGACGTGTGAGTCAGTCCCCCGCGCCGTGCGCGGGCGGGGCTTCACCGCTCTTGAGCGCGGGCGGCTGCATGGGGTCCAGGCCGATGAGGTGCGCCGAGGCCACCGGGATGAACGGCCGCGTGAAGCAGCGGAACGGCGGGATGCTGCCCACGAACCGCGTGAGCGCGAGCCCCGCGAACACCCACGGCTGACGCTCCACGACGGCGATGGGCGCGGCGACTCCTTCCGAGCGGCGGGCCAGGCGCGCCGCGTAGTTGCGCAGGGGCCCCACGTGCAGGGCGGGCAGCGCGCTCCAGACGCGCACGAACCAGGGCGGACGCGTGACGGGGGCCATCCACGCGCGGTCGCTCTTGGCGGCGGTGAAGACGAGCAGCCACCAGAAGCCCCAGACGCTGCTGAGAATGGTGAACGACTTCGGGAACCAGCACAGCGGGATGCAGAGCAGGAGGATGGCGGGAATCCCCACCAGGAACAGCATGAGGGCCCGCCAGCGGCGCTGGAACTTCGCGCGCAGCCAGGGGACGTTGAGGCGCACGCGCGGGGAGATTTCGGGGTCCTCGGGAGGCACACCGGTGGCGAGGCTGGCCTCGCGCGACAGGACCGTGTGGTAGTCGCGCGACAGGGCGACGACGATCCACTGCACCGCGCTCAGCGAGCCGAAGAAGAGCGCCCAGAACTCCCAGCTGCCCAGGAAGAAGATGCCGTTGCGCACCTTGGGCGCGTCGACGTTGAACCCCTTCTTCTGGTGTTCCTTCTGGACGCGCGGGCCCTTCGCGTTCGCCTCCGGGACGTCCCGCAGGGCCTCCTCCACCTCCGCCCGGACGATGGCGGAGATCTGGTCGCCCAGGGAGTCCTCCGCGTCCCCGGTGTCGCTCGCGGTCTCGTCGGCGTTCCGCGCGGAGCCGCTTTGCGGCTCGGCCGCTGCGTGTTCCTCCTTTGCCTCCTCGACGGCGGTGGCGGCCTCATCCGCCGCGTCCTCTGCGGTGGTGGCGGCTTCTTCCGGAGGAAGGTCGCCGGTCTTGCCCGCGTTGACGGCCTCTTCGACGAGCGCGGTGAGCGCCTTCTTCATGGCGGCCGGATCACCCTTCGCGGCCTCCAGCTCCTTCGCCCGCTGTTCGATACGGGCCTGCGCTTGCTCACGCGCGGCGCGGGCCTCGGGCGTCTCCTTCCGCCGCTCCTGCTTCTTCGCTTCCTGTTCTCCGTCGAATAGGTGGAACGCCCACCCCGCGGCGATGGCCAACAGGAACGCCGTCTGGAGCGCGGTCACCTTCACGTAGGTGGCGCGGACCGCGGGGCTCGCGAGCGTGACGCGGGCGATGTGGAAGGGCAGGGCCACCCCGTAGAAGAACTGGCGGATGCGGCCCTTGGGCAGCTGGCCCTTCGTGGACTGGAAGTGCTCGGCGCCACCCCGAACCTCGCCCCACAGCTCCGAGGCGAAGTTCCGGCCCCGGGAGTCCCCTCGTCCACTGGGAGTCCCGCCGTCCTTCTCCTCCTGTAAAGGCTTGAAATCCTTGCCTTTCATGCCCGTCATTGCCTCACGCTACCACGCTGGGGATGTGCTAAAGGCCCGGCCGTGAACCCGAACCCTCTCTCGCTGCGTCCCTTCCGTCGTCCTTCCCGCCAGCTCACGCTGTCGTCCGGCGCGCTGGTCCTCGCCTTGGGAGCCCTCGCGGGTTGTGAGAAGACTCCCCCGCCGGCTCCGGCCACGCCGCCCCCGGCGGCCGAGCCCGCGAAGCCCGCCGTGCCTTCTGAGGTGACGGTGCTCGTCACCGGCAGCGCCCGTGGCCAACTCCTGCCCGTTGACGGCAAGGGCGGCGCCGCGGAGCTGATGGGCCGTTGGGTGAATGATGAAAAGCACTGTGCCGGTCCGCTGAAGGACGGCCAGGCGACCTGTCCGGATGCCGGCACGCTCGCCCTGACGACGGGCGACCTGTGGACGGGCCCGGCCATCTCCTCCTTCTTCCTGGGTGCTCCGACGGCCGAAGTGATGGGGCACATGGGCTTTGCGGCCTCTGCTCTGGGCAACCACGAGCTGTCGTACGCCAAGGATTCCTTCCTGAAGAACCGCACGGCCGGGGGCTTCCCCTTCCTGGCCGCGAACCTGAAGGTGACGGACGCGACGCTGGCGAAGGACCTGTCCATGCCCGCGTTCCAGGTCTACGAGCGGCGGGGCCTGAAGATTGCGGTGGTGGGCCTCACCTCCCAGAAGACGGTGCGCACGGCGATGTCCGGCCGCGCCGAGGGCCTGGAGGTCACCCCCAACGAGGACGCGCTGAACACGGCCATCCCCGAGGCTCGCAAGGCGGGCGCGGACGTGGTGGTGGTGGTAGCGGATCAGTGCCCCACGGACCTGCAGCCGGTGCTGGCGAAGCACGCGGACTGGAAGGTGTCGCTGGTGGCCGGTGGCCGCTGCGGCACGGACGCCCCGGGCGTGAAGACCGAGGGTGACACCACGTACGCGTCGCTGGGTCGCGGCTTCGATTCGTACCTGCGCGCGCAGCTGAAGTTCGACCCGGCGAAGCCGGCGGGCCAGAAGCTGACCGGCGTGGACACCAAGGTCGTCGAGGTCGCGGGCGGCACGCCGGACGCGGAGACGGCGAAGCGCATCGCGGAGTGGCAGACGAAGGTGGACCAGGCGCTGGGCCGGAAGATCGGTTTCACCAAGACGGGCATCCCGCAGGACTCGCCGCTGATGGCGAAGTGGGTGGCGGGCGCGGTGCGCACGCAGCTCAACACCGACGGGGCCATCCTCAACAAGGGCGGCATCCGCAATGGCCTGGCCAAGGGTGAAGTGACGCTGGGCAGCGTGTACTCGGCGATGCCGTTCGAGAACTCGCTGCTCACCGTGAAGCTCAAGGGCGAGGACCTGGCCAAGCAGCTGGCGAACCCGGACGCGCTCGTGGCCGGCTTCACCGCGGCGGGCAAGGGCAAGTTCAAGGACGCCCAGGGCAAGGCGCTGGATCCGAAGAAGGAGTACACGGTCGCCACGGTCGAGTACCTGTACTTCGGCGGTGACGGCTTCGACTTCGAGAAGCTGGACACGGACCCGGCGGAGACGGGCATGGCGTGGCAGACGCCCGTTGTCGAGTGGACGGAGGCCCAGGCCTCCACCGAGGCGAAGCCGCTGGAGAAGCTGGTCAAGTAGCGCTTCCGTGGTCCTGAAGCACCGGGGCGCCGGAGTCCTCCCTCGACACGGGGAGGGCGGCCGGCGCCTCGCCGTTTCCGGGGCTCGGTTAGAGTGGGCCCATGGAGATGGCGGAGTTCATCGAGACGCGGCGCCCGCGCTGGCAGCAACTGGAGTCGCTGCTGGACAAGTCCGAGGGCGAGGGGCTGCGCAAGCTGAGCCTGGACGAGGCCCGCTCGTTGGGGAAGCTGTACCGCGCCGTCTCCAGCGACCTGTTGTGGGTGCGCGCGCGCAGCGGCTCCGCGGATGTGAGCGCGTACCTCAACGACCTGGTGGGCCGCGCGTACGCGCTGACGTATCCGGGCCGCCGGCCCCGGTTCGCGGACGTGTGGGCCTTCGTGGCGCGCGGCTTCCCGGCGCTCCTGCGTCATGAGTGGCGCATGTACGTGGCGTCGGTGCTGCTGTTCCTGGCGGGCGCGGGCTTCGGCTACGTGGGCATGGTGGTGGATCCGGACGCCGGGCACTACCTGGTGCCCGGGCAGCACATGAGCCTGGACCCCGTGAAGCGCGCCGCGGACGAGGCCGCGGGCAAAGGCATGACCGTGGAGGAGCAGGCCCAGTTCACGACGTTCCTCTTCACGCACAACATCCAGGTGGCCTTCCTGGCGTTCGCGCTGGGCGTCACGCTGGGGCTGGGCACGGCGGTGATGCTGTTCGTCAACGGCCTGTTCCTGGGGGCGCTCGCGCAGGTGTACGCGGCGAAGGGGATGGCCGGGTGGTTCTGGGCGTGGATCCTCCCGCACGGCATCCCGGAGATTTCGGCCATCTGCATCGCGGGCGCGGCGGGGCTCGTCATCGCTCGGGGCATGGTGGCGCCGGGTGGGTTGTCTCGCGGGCAGGCGCTGCGCAAGGAGGCGGTGACCGCGGTGAAGATGTTGTTCGGCACGCTGGTGCTGTTCGTGCTCGCGGGCTTCATCGAAGGCACCGTGTCGCAGATTCATCCTCCGAAGCTGTCGGTGGCCTTCAAGGTCGGCTTCGCGCTCACGGTGGGGGCGGGCGTCTACGCGTACCTGCTGTCGGACTGGATGCGCGGCCGACGCGGGGATGCGCGTACGACGGCGGAGCTGGCGGGATGAGTGGGCCGGACCTGTCCGTGCCTCCGCTGCCGCGCGAGCCGGAGGTGCTGATTGAGTGCCCGCGCTTCTCCATGGTGAAGCGGCGCGCGGACGGCTCGGTGGACTTCGTGTCGCCGCTGCCGTGTCCGTACAACTACGGCTCCATTCCGGGCCTGCTGTCGGATGATGGAGACCCGCTGGACGCGGTGGTGCTGGGGCCTCGGCTGTCGCAGGGTCAGCGCGTGCGCATGCCGGTGGTGGCCGTGCTGGGCTTCATCGACGCGGGGAAGGGCGACCCGAAGGTGGTGTGCGGGACGCATCCGATGACGCCCGCCGAGCGCGCGGGCCTGGAGCGCTTCTTCCGCGTCTATGCCCTGTTCAAGCGGGGTCTGCACCGCGTGCGCGGCGACGTGCCCGACACGCGCTTCGTGGGCTGGCTGCGTGAGGGACCCGAGGCCTAGCCGAGGGCCTTCGTCATCTTCAGGACCCGGTTCATCCGGAGGCCCTGCTGGATGGGGCCCACCCACTGCTCTGGTTGGAAGCCCACGCGCGTCCAGAAGCGGCGCCCGGTGTCGTTGTGCTCCACCACCGCCACTCGCAGCAGCCGGCCGCCGTTCGCGCGCGCGTAGGCCTCGTAGGCGTTCAGCACGGCCTCGCCACGGCCGTGGCCCCGGGCCTCTGGGGCGAGGAGGAGCAGGCCGATGTACCACTCACCCGGCGCCGGAAAGTCGCGCAGCGCTTCGAGCATCCCCGCGAGGCCGCTCTGCGCGTCGCGAAGCGCGAAGAGGTGTCCCTGTCCGGGGGCGAGCGTGGGCGGACGCGCGCGAGGGATGTTCCGGGCCTGATCCGGAAGCGCGGGGCGGCCATAGGCGATCTGATGGTAGTCCTCGCAGCGGTCGAGGAGCGGTTGCAGGACGTGCGTGTCGTTGTCGTCGACGGGGACCGCCGTGAAGTCCGCTGTCTGGAATGCCGTCCGGGTCATGGCTCCCCCCTACAGAACGCCGCGCGCCTTGATGTCGAGGTACCGATTCACGGCCGCGAGGCTCAGTTCATCCGGTGCGACGTCCAGCATCTGCACGCCGCCCTTGCTCACGCGCGCCTTGAGCACCTCGCGGTCCGTGAGCAGCTCCGACGCCACCGCGTGCTGGAACGCTTCCTCCGGTCCTGACGGCGGCGTGCGCAGCAGCTTCTGCAACGCGGTGTCCTTCACGGACAGGCACAGCGGGACGTGGCGGCGGGCCAGCCGGTGCAGCGGGGCCACCAGCGTTCCTGCCTGCTCCTCGTCGAGGAAGTCCGTGAAGACGCACAGCAGGCTGCGCCGATTGAGGCGCACGTTCAGTTCCTTGAAGAGCGCCAGGTAGTCCACGTACGTGAGGCTGGGCGTCGTGGAGTAGAGCGTGTCCACCAGCTTGCGGTACTGGCCCCGGCCCGCCGCGGGCGGCAGGTAGGCCTTCACCCCGTCCGCGAAGAGGGCCAGGCCCACTCGGTCCCCGTTGCGGATGGCCACGAAGGCGAGGAACAGCGCCGCGTTCACCGCGTGATCCAACTTGGTGAGGCCGTCCACCTGGGCCGCCATGGAGCGCCCTGCGTCCACGCAGATGATCAACGCCTGCGAGCGCTCCGACTCCAGCACCCGCGTCACCGGCTTGCCCCGGCGCGCGGTGGCCTTCCAGTCCACGTCGCGCACGCTGTCGCCCTGGGCGTAGTCGCGCAGGCGCGCGAACTCGCTGCCCTGGCCGTCACGCCGCAGCTGCCGCAGACCCAGGTTCACCAGGTCCAGCGCCGCGCCGGACAACAGCAGCCTGCGGGCTCCTCGCAGGTCCGGGTACACCGACACCGAGCGCTCCGCCGGGAAGGTGCGCTCGTGCGAGACGAGCCCCAGCGGACCGCGAACGCGCACGTGCACGGCGCCGAAGCTGAACTTGCCTCGCTTCGCGGGCGTGGCCCGGTACACCCACTGTGTCTGGCTGTCCGGCGTGAGGCGCAGCGTCGCCTCCGAGGGCTCCACGGTGAACGACGGCGGCGCGTCGTCCTTCACGCGCACCTCCACCGTGCCTCCGCCCCGGTGCACCAGGCGCAGCTCGACGCGATTGGCCACGCCCACGTTGAGGCGCTCCGGCAACAGGCGCTCCACCTCCAGCCGCACACGGCGGGCCTGGAGGAAGTCGAACGCGGCCAGCGCCACGGCCAGCGCGTCCAGCGCCAGCACCGCGCCGCCCAGACCCGGGAAGAAGCCCGCCAGCGCCATGGGCAGCGCGAGCAGGGCAAGCAGCCCCCACAGGCGCTCGGAGGGAATCACCGGGGGACCTCGACGCCCTGGACCACCTCGCGCAGCACGTCCGCGGGCGTGGCCCCGTCCAGCTCCGCGTCCGGCGACAGGAGCAGCCGGTGTCGCAGCACCGGGCCCACCAGGAAGCGCACGTCGTCCGGCGTGACGAAGTCGCGGCCTCTCAGCACCGCCAGCGCCTTCGACGCGAGCAGCAGGTGCACTCCCGCGCGCGGCCCCGCGCCCAGACGGATGTTGGGCGAGCTCCGCGTCGCCGCAACCACCTTGCGGATGTACCCGAGGACTGGCGGTTCCACGTTCACCGTGCTGAGGGCCGCGCGAGCCTGGAGCAGGTCGTCCTTCGTCACCGCCGCGTTCACGCCCGCGCGCGCCAGGTCGCCCGCGTCGAAGCCCCGGTGCACGGACTCGAGGATGGCGTCCTCCTCCTCCGGCGCGGGGTAGCCCACGTCGATCTTCAGGAGGAAGCGGTCCAGCTGTGCCTCGGGGAGCGGGTACGTGCCCTCGGACTCCACCGGGTTCTGCGTGGCGAACACCGTGAACATGGGCGACAGCTGGAGGTTCTTGCCCTCCAGCGACACGGCGCGCTCCTGCATGGCCTCCAGCAGCGCGGACTGCGTCTTCGCGGGAGCGCGGTTGATTTCGTCCGCCAGCAGCAGGTCCGTGAAGATGGGGCCTCGAGCGAGCACGAAGGCCTGCGACTTCAGGTCGAAGACGCTGGTGCCCAGGATGTCCGCGGGCATCAGGTCCGGCGTGAACTGGATGCGCTTGAAGTCCGCGCCCACGCTGCGCGACAGCGCCTTGGCCATCAGCGTCTTGGCCACGCCGGGCACGCCCTCCAGCAGGATGTGTCCGCCGGCCACGAGCCCGCAGAGCATCAGCTCCAGCGGTTCGTCCTGCCCGACCACGGCCTTGCGCACCTCCGCGAGGACGCCCTCACGGATGGCGTTCGCGGCCCGCACGGCGTTGCCGGTGTCCGGGAAGGGAGGAGGGGAGAAGGGCGGGGCGTTCATGTTGTTCCGGGGCGGGGCCGGCCGGTGCCGGCGGGGTGGATGCGCTCGCGCAGTCGCGCGGCGGAAGTGGCGAGGGCCTGGATGTCGGCGTCCGTGCGGACAGTCTCGGACTGGCGGGTCACGTCGAGCAGCCCGTCCGCCAGGTCCTGGCGTCCGCGCGTGCGCAGCCCTTCCGCGACGGCGACGGCGGTGGAGTGTGACGGCAGGCCCGCGAGCGGCGCCAGTTGCTGCGTGAGTCCGCGCGAGATGAGTCCCGCGGCGAAGCCGTGGTGCCGGCCCTCGCGGTACAGGCGGCTCATGGCGAAGAGGGCGTCCGTGGCGCCCACGCGCATGGACTCCGGCGGAGGGAGCGGACGGCCGAAGCGCTTCAGCGCGCCCGCCCACAGCACGACGCCCAGGAGCAGCTGCGCGACGGCGAAGTGCAGGCCGTAGCGGCGCGCGAAGTCCACGAGCGAGCGCTCGTTGGTGAAGCCGTGGTGGAACTCGTCGAAGGCGAAGGGGCCGGGGCCCAGGGCCTCCAGCGCGCTCAGCCAGAACTGCGCGTTGTCCGCCCTCGCGAGCGCCGGGTTCATCGCGAGCTCCGGGGCGCCCACCACCAGCACCCGGCCCTTGCCCGCGTGAATCACCGCCGCCACGGGGAAGCCCAGGCGTTCATCCTCCAGCACCGTGACGGCGCCCTCCGGCAGCCGGAGGTAGGCCTGGACCTTCGCCTCCACGCGCTCCACGCCCAGCGTGTACGGCGTGGGCAGCGAGGGCACCAGCGTGCGCATGGGCAGCGTCACGTCCGCCTTGTCCAGCTTCACGCCCAATTCATCCAGGAGCGCGTTCTCCTTCGAGCCCCAGGGCACGTACACGAGCGAGGCACCGGCGCGGACATGCGACAGCACGCGCTCCACCTCGTCGTCGTCCAACTGCTGCGCCCGCAGGGCATTGAAGCCAGTGTGCGGCGCTTCCTCGTCGTCCACGCCCGCGTCTGGATCCGAGGCGAGCCGCGTCTGATCCGGATCCTCCTCGTGCGAGTCCTGGACCTCCACGGCGAGCAGCACCAGCGCCTCATGACCGGTGAGCAGGCGCAGGTCCGCCATGTTGCGCGTCACCGGCAGACCGCTCTCCTGCGCGAGCAGGTACAGGGCTCGCGCGCCGTCCGGTTCCGCGCGGAAGGTGGACAGCGGATCCGCGAAGCCGCCGCGCTGGGCCCCGCGCACCAGGAACGCCCCGAGCACGCCCGCGAGCAGCAGGCTTCCCAGCACGAGCAGTGGGAAACGGTCACGCACCGACGGCCTCCTGCGCGGCCGGCGCGGCGAGCAGCGGGGCGGTGATGGCGCGGAACTCGGTATAGCCGTCGGCGCTCACGGGCACGTTGCCGTACCACGCGAAGTCGAAGCGGCGCGTCAGCTCACGGAATGGGGCCTTCACCTCCGGGCGGCCCCGGAACGCGCGCAGGTAGTCCCAGTTGGAGAGCGTCTCGTCGTAGTGGATGGCGCCGTCACGATGCAGGCGCGACAGGAGCGCGAGGTACAGATTGCGCACCGCCTCGCGGTACTCGCCCTTCGCGGCCAACGCGTCGGCCAGGTGCGCCCAGCCCTCGGGCGGACGCGACAGCGCGTGGTCCGGGCTGCCCGCGAGCGCCGCGGCGTCCATGGTGCTCACCTCCAGCGCCGGGCCCGACTTCTCGCGCTTGCGCCGCAGCACGTTCACGACCACCACTCCCAGCACCGCCAGCGTCAGCGCGACCAGCATCACGACGAGGGCGTTCGCCGCCGCGCCTCCGCTCACGGGCAGGGCCGTGTCATGCGACTGGGGCCGCGGGTTGTTGCGCTTGAAGAAGTCCCTCAACCACTCGCCCAGCTTGTCGATGAAGCGGCGCCACCAGCTCGGCTCCGAAGGAGGGACCTCTTCCTCCTTGGGTTCGGCCGGGGCCTTCTCCGGGCGCTCCTGGAACTCCGGCCGCGCAAGGATGGCCCGCGCCCGGTCCGTGGCCGCACGCGCATCCGCGCGCGCCTGGGCCTCGGCCGTGGCCGTCACCTGCGCGAGCCCGTTCTCCAGCGCCACCGCCGCCGTCTCGCAGTCCTCGTCGTCGTAGGCCAGCTGCTCCAGGTGGCGCACGAAGCGCTCGAGCTTGACCGTCTCCCGCGCGTTCAGCGCGTCGAAGTCCTTGAGCGCCGTGCCCTCCACCTGTTCAGGCAGCTCGCACTCCGTCGCGACCTTCTCCAGCCGGGTGCGCAGCGCCTTGCGGTCCACGGGCGCGGTGGCCTCCGGCGCGGCCTCCACCGGCGCTGGGACCGCGAGCAGCAGGCCCGTGGCCAGCAGCAGCGCCGCGGCCACGCCCTTGGATGCGAGCACCCCTCGCTGCGTACTCCGCTCCGGGAGCTGTTGAACGGCGGCCAGCAGGTCCAGGCCTTCCTGCCGCACGCGTCCGTCCACCAGCAGCAACGTGGCGGTCGCCGCGCGCAGGGGCTCGAAGAGGGCGAACGTCGTCGCGGCGAGGAACACGAGCCACGGCGGGTTGTCCAACGACGCGAACCGCTCCGCGAACGTCAGGTCGATGCCCACGAGCTGCCGCCCGAGATACAGCAGGAAGTTGAGCCCCACGTGCAGGTTGAGGAACACCAGCACCTGCACGCCCATCAGCCAGCGCACCGCGGTGGCCGTCCCTCGCGACGGGCCCAACAGCTTCGAGCCCACCGCGTACAGCTTCAGCGGGCTGCCCCGGCCCTGCATCGTCGCCGCGTAGCCCACGCCCTGCGCGGAGAGGAGGAACAGCGCGATGCCCAGCGAGAAGGTCAACGTCAGCACGTTGAAGAGCGCCAGGTACGCCACCGCGATGAACAGGCTGGGCAGCCTCTCCATCGCCGCGCGCAGGGATTGGCGCACGGACGGCTCCGCCTTCGCGCCCAGCAGCACCTCTTGAACGTAGTGGCACGCCGCGCCCTGGCCCACGCCCCGCAGGAACCACGCGAGCGTCACGTACAGCGCGGGCAGGGTAGGGGAGCGCCCATGATCCACGGCGTCCACCAGGTGCAGCAGCGCGGCCACCACCGCCGCGCCACCCGGCAGCGTGAGGGCCCACACGCCCGTGTCGCGCGCGCACAGGCGCAGCGCCGCGTCCATCAAGGCCACCGGACCCCGGGGGCGCAATTCCAGTGCGGAGACGGCCATCGCGTCAGCTCACCGCGTGCGCCGCCAACAGGACGCCGCCCCACACGAGCACGACGCCCACGAGCGCCAGCACCACGTGCGCCACGCTCCACTCGCGCCGTGGCAGCGGCCCCTCCAGCGCCTTGCGGCGCTTCTCGAGGCAGCTGGCGCAGCGGTTGATGCCCTCGAACTGCGTGGTGCACTCGCGGCAGATGACGCGCCGACACTCCACGCAGACGCCCAGGCCCGCGCGGTCCGGGTGGTAGTGGCAGCGGCCCGAGCCCTGAATCATGCGCTCACCTTACGCAATCCAGGGCTCGCCACACCACCCCCGCGCGGGCTTCCCGGGGACTACATCTCGTCGAAGAACTCGTCGTTGTAGGTGTACCGGCCCAGGCGTTTGACGAGCGCCTCCATGGCCTCCACCGGCTTCACGGAGAAGAGCATCTGCCGCAGCTTCTTCACCTTCTCGTATTCGCGCAGGGTGAAGAGCTTCTCCTCCTTGCGCGTGCCGGACTGGGGGATGTTGATGGCCGGGAAGATGCGCTTCTCCGCGAGCAGGCGGTCCAGGGTGACCTCGGAGTTACCCGTGCCCTTGAACTCCTCGAAGATCACCTCGTCCATGCGGCTGCCGGTGTCGATGAGCGCCGTGCCGATGATGGTGAGCGAGCCCGCCTCCTCCGTGGCGCGCGCGGCGCCGAAGATGCGCTTGGGGCGCTCCAGGGCGCGGCTGTCCACGCCGCCCGTCATGGTGCGGCCGGAGCTGTCCACTTCCTTGTTGTAGGCGCGCGCCAGGCGGGTGATGGAGTCCAGGAGGATGACCACGTCCTTGCCGGATTCCACCAGCCGGCGGGCGCGCTCCAGCGCGAGCTCCGCGACCTTGAGGTGGTCACCCGTGGGCCGGTCGGAGCTGGAGGCGATGACCTCCGCCTTGATGCTCCGGCGCATGTCCGTCACTTCTTCCGGGCGCTCGTCGATGAGCACCACCATGACGTGGCACTCCGGGTGGTTCTGGATGACGGCCTGCGCGATGCGCTGGAGCATGATCGTCTTGCCCGTCTTGGGCGGGGCGACGATGAGCGCGCGCTGACCCTTGCCGATGGGCGCGATGAGGTCCAGCACGCGCGTGACCATCTCCTTGTGGCCGCTCTCCAGCTTCAGCCGCTCGGTGGGGTCCACGGAGGTGAGGTCCGCGAAGTGCGGCAGCCGGGGCGCGCCCTCCAGCGGGCGGCCGTCCACCGTGTCCACCTTCTGGATGACGCCCTTGTGGCCGCGCATCTGCGCGAACGCGGTGAGGTACTGGCCCTGCCGCAGGCGCAGCTTCTGCACCAGGTTCTTCGGCATCTCCGGGTCGTCCGGCGACGCCAGCAGGTTGCGCTTCACCTGACGCAGGAACGCGTTGGGGCCCTTGGACTCCGTGTCCAGCACGCCCTCCACGGGCGCCAGGTTCTGCTGCGGCGCGCCCTGGGCGTGCCCGCCGCCGCGCTGCTGTTGCTGATGGCGCGGGTGCTCGTGCCGCTGCGGCGGCGGTTGCGGCTGGCCGCCGTCCTGCGGGCGGCTCTCCTGGCCCTGCGGCTGGCCGCCGCCCTGGGGCTGCTGTTGCTGCTGCGCCTGGCGCTGGCGGTACTGCTCCAGCTCCTGCGGCGTCAGGAAGACCTGCACCTGCTGGCCGTCCGGGCCCGCCTGCATGCGGTAGGCCTGGCCTTCCGGGGTGAGGTGCACCTGCGCGCCACGACGGCGGCGGCGGCGACGGCGGCGGCGGCCGCCCTGGCCAGCGGCTCCGGGGGCGCCGTTCTGGCCAGCGCCACCCGCGGAGGCCTCACCGTCGTCGGGGCCCTCGTCGCCCTGTCTCTTAGACACATCT
>NZ_RAWF01000235.1:0-15531 GCF_003612075.1 Corallococcus sp. CA041A | reverse complement strand
CTCTCCCCCCGTCCGACGCAACCCCCGAGGACCTGCGCGCCGTCGAGGAGCTTGCCCAGGCCCGCAACGCCATCGTCGAGCAGATTGAAAAGCGCGTCGTCGGCCAGCGGGACGTGGTGGAGCACCTGCTGATTTCGCTCTTCAGCCGCGGCCACTGCCTCTTCGTGGGCGTGCCGGGCCTGGCGAAGACGCTGCTCATCTCCACGCTGGCGGACGTGCTCAACCTGTCCTTCAACCGCATCCAGTTCACGCCGGACCTGATGCCGTCGGACATCACGGGCACGGACATCCTGGAAGAGGACAAGACCACGGGCCGCCGGTCGTTCCGCTTCATGCAGGGCCCGCTGTTCGCGAACATCATCCTCGCGGACGAGGTGAACCGCACGCCGCCCAAGACACAGGCCGCGCTCCTCCAGGCCATGCAGGAGTACCGCATCACCGCCGGCGGCCGCACGTACCCGCTGGAGCTGCCCTTCCTCGTCTTCGCGACGCAGAACCCCATCGAGCAGGAGGGCACCTATCCCCTCCCCGAAGCGCAGCTGGACCGCTTCATGTTCCTGGTGGACGTGGGCTACCCCACCGCCGAGGAGGAGGTGCAGATCGTCAAGAGCACCACCGCCGGCGCGCCGCCGAAGCTGGAGAAGATTCTGTCCCCCGAGCGCATCCTGGCCCTCCAGGAGCTGGTGCGCCGCGTGCCGGTGCCGGACCACGTGGTGCGCTACGCGGTGGAGCTGGTGCGCCACACGCGTCCCAAGGAAGCGGGCGCGCCGGACTTCGTGGCGAAGAACGTGTCCTGGGGCGCGGGCCCTCGCGCGAGCCAGTACCTGGTGCTCGCGGCCAAGGCGCGCGCCATCCTCAACGGCCGCTTCGTGGCCACGGTGGAGGACGTGCGGGCGCTGGCGAGGCCCGTGCTGCGCCACCGCGTGCTCCCCAACTTCACCGCGGAGAGCGAAGGCATCACGTCCGTGAAGCTCATCGACCAGCTCCTCACGGTGGTGAAGGGCTAGGCGCTTCCACCCCATGTCGCTGCTCGACGCCCAGACGCTGTCCCGCCTCCAGGGCGTGAAGCTGCGCGCCCGCGCCGTGATGGAGGGCGTGCTGTCCGGCCTCCACAAGAGCCCCCATCAGGGCCAGAGCGTGGAGTTCGCCGAACACAAGGAGTACGCCCCCGGCGACGAGCTGCGCCACCTGGACTGGAAGGCCTACGGCAAGTTCGACAAGTACTACGTCAAGCGCTTCGAGCATGAGACGAACCTGCGCTCGGTGATGGTCGTGGATGCGTCCGCGTCCATGGGCTACCAGAGCGGCGCGATGTCCAAGCTGGAGGTGGCCAAGACGCTCGCGGGCGCGCTCAGCTACCTGCTCGTGCGCCAGCAGGACGCGGCGGGCCTGGCCGTCATGGTGGGCGGCGCGTTCAAGGACGTCCCGCCCCGAGCCTCCGCCGGACACCTCAACGTGCTGCTGGACGCGCTGGAGCACACGGAGGCCAAGGGCCCCACGGACCTGGGCAGCGCGGCGGATCACCTCGCGGAGGTGCTGCCCCGGCGCTCCACGGTCATCGTGCTGTCGGACCTGCTGGATGAACGGCAGGAGGCGCTCAAGCGCATCCTGGCCCTGCGGCAGCGCAAGAACGACGTGGCGGTGTTCCACCTGGTGGATCCGGCGGAGCTGACGTTCCCCTTCGACGACCCCACCCTCTTCCTGGACATGGAGGGCGAGGGCCGCATCGAAGTGAACCCGCGTGAAATCAAGCAGAGCTACCTGGAGGAGTTCGGCGCGTTCCTCGCGGACGTGAAGGCGAAGTGCGCCGAGGCCGACGTGGACTACGAATTGGTACGCACCGACGAGCGGCTGGATGAGGTGCTGCTGCGCTTCCTGGGACGCCGAGGGAGGCGCCGGTGACGTTCGGCAACCCGTGGTTCCTGTTGGGCGCGCTGGGTGCGCTCATCCCCGTGCTGGTGCACCTGTTCGACCGGCGCCGGCCGAGGGCGCATCCGTTCGGGCCGCTCGCGTTCGTGTTGCGCAGCCAGAAGCGCACGGCGAGCCGGCTCAAGCTGAAGCGACTGCTCCTGTACGCGCTGCGCACGCTCATCCTGCTGGCGATTCCCATCGCGCTGGCGCGACCGGAGCTCACCCGCGACGCGCAGGCGGCCACGGTGACGCGCGGCCCTGCGGCCACGGCGGTCATCCTGGACGCATCGCTGTCCATGCGCTGGTCGGACGGCACGTCGAACTTCGAGAAGGGCCGCGACGAGGCGCGCGACGCGCTCAAGGACCTGCTGCCGGAGGAGCCCGCGACGGTGATGGTGTGCACGGCGTCCCCGGAAGCGCCCCAGCCGCCGGGCTTCGACCGGGCACGGCTGCGCGCGCTGGTGGACGAGGCGAAGCCCACCTACGGCACGGCGGACCTGTCACGCTGCCTGGACATGGCCGCGCGGTCGCTGGAGGAGAACCCGATGCCGGGCAAGCGCCTGGTGGTGGTCTCCGACATGACGGTGTCCGGCTTCCGGCTGGAAGCGCCGCCGCCCACGGTGAAGGGGCCCACGGGCGCCATGGTGAAGCCGGAGGTCGTGCTGCGCGACGTGGCGTCCGGGCGCGAGTCGCTGGACAACCACGCGCTGGTGGACCTGCGGGTGGAGCCCGCGCTGCAGGCGGGGCCGCGCGCGTACCAGTTCACCTTCACGGTGCGGAACTTCGGCGCGAAGGCGGCCAAGGACCTGGAGGCCGCGGTGCGCGTGGGCGAGTCCACGCTGGCCAAGGGCTTCGTGGACGTGCCCGCGGGCGGCACGACGCAGAAGACGCTGACGGTGCGCTTCCCGCAGGGCGGCACGGTGGTGGGCCAGGTGACGCTCGCGCCGGACTCGCTGGCGGAGGATGACCGGCGGTCCTTCGTGCTGCCGGTGCCGCGCGGGTTGAAGGCGCTGGTGGTGAACGGCTCGCCGCACGCGACGCGCTACCGGGACGAGGCCTTCTTCGTGGACGCAGCGCTCACGTCGCCGGGCTCGCCGGTGGACGTGGCGGTGCGCGACGCGGAGGTGGGGCTGCGCGAGGACTTCAGCGCGTATGACCTGGTGCTGCTGCTCAACACGACGGCGCCGTCGGCGGAGGAAGCCCAGAAGCTGACGGCCTTCGTGGAGAACGGCGGCGGCCTCTTCGTGAGCGTGGGCGACCACGTGAACCCGGAGGCGTACAACCAGCGGTTGGGCACGCTGCTGCCGCGCCCCCTGCGCCTGGTGCGCACGAGCGCCGAGCGCGAGGACCCGGACGCGGAGACGAAGACGGCGAAGCTGGCGCAGGTGAAGGTGGACCATCCGCTGTTCGCGCCCTTCACGGGCCGCGCGGAGGAGGGGCTCATCGGGGCGCGCTTCTACAAGTACATGCTGCTGGAGGCGGACAGCCCGTCCGCGCCGGGCACCAGCCAGGTGCTGGCCACGTACGAGGACGGGGCGCCCGCGGTGGCGGTGGCGCGCCGGGGCAAGGGGCGCGTGGCGCTGTTCACCAGCACGGTGGACCGCGACTGGAGCGACTTCGCCATCCGCACGAGCTTCCTGCCGCTGATGCAGCGCTTCGCCGCGTACCTCACGGGCTCACTGGAGGAGCGCGAGGAGGTGCGAGTGCGCGTGGGCGAGACCGTGACGCTGCGCCCGGAGGGCACGCAGAAGGTGGCGGGCGTGCGCGCGCCGGACGGCAGCGAGCTGCCGGTGAAGGCGCAGCCGGACGGTTCGTTCGTGGCGGGGCCCACGGTGGAGCCGGGTGTGCACGCGGTGCTGGGCTCGGACGGGAAGCCCGTGGCCGCGCTGGACTTCGCCGCCACGCTGGATCCGGCGGAGAGCGACCTGACGCGCGTGCCGCCGGACACGCTGACGGCCTACTTCGGCGAGGACACGGTGAAGGCCTCCACGGGGGACGCGGACAAGCCCGCAGTGCCGCTGTGGACGTGGCTCATCCTGGCCGCGTGCCTGGCGTTCTTCTTCGAAGGCACCCTGCTCCGGAAGTAGCCCCGGCCGCTCCGCGCCCTGACAGGCAGCCGACGCTCGGGGAACGCATCCGCTGCCCCATGGGCGGCGGGCTCTGCCACACTGCGCGGCCGTGAGCCCTGCTTCCGCCCTCTATCGCGACTGTGCCCGCCTCTTCATGGTGGGCTTCCCTGGCACCCGCATCGACGCCGACTTCGCGGCGCTGATGGACGATGGCATCTACGGCGCCATCCTCTTCAAGCGCAACGTGGGCACCGCGGCGGAGACCGCGGCGCTGTGCCGTGACATCAAGACGCGTGCGGGCCGGCCCTTCATCCTCTCCGTGGACCAGGAGGGTGGCCGGGTGGCGCGCCTTCGCGGTGAGCCCTTCACCGCCCTGCCTCCCATGCGTGAGCTGGGACAGCGCGGCGACGAAGCCCTGGCCGAGCGCGTGGGCAGGCTGCTCGCGCACGAGCTGCGCGCCGTGGGCTTCGACTGGGACTTCGCCCCCGTGCTCGACGTGGACACCAACCCGGCCAACCCCGTGATTGGCGACCGCAGCTTCAGCCGCGACCCCGTGGAGGTGGGCCGGCTGGGCGTGGCGCTCGCCAGGGGCCTGGAGGCCGGCGGCGTGGCGTCCTGCGGAAAGCACTTCCCCGGCCACGGCGACACGACGACGGACAGCCACCTCACGCTGCCGAAGCTGCCGCACGACCTGGAGCGCCTGCGCCGCGTGGAGCTGGTGCCCTTCCAGGCCTTCGCGAAGGCGGGGCTCGCGTCGCTGATGACGGCGCACGTGCTGTTCGACGCGCTGGAGCAGGGCGTGCCGGCGACCATGAGCCACCGCGCGCTGCACGACCTGCTGCGCAAGGAGCTGGGCTTCGACGGCGTGGTCGTCAGCGACGACCTGGAGATGAAGGCCATCGCGGACCACTACTCCGTGGCGGAGGCCGCGGTGCAGGGCACGCTCGCGGGCGTGGACCTGTTCCTCGTGTGCCACCAGGCGGACGTGCAGCGCACCGCCATCGAAGCGCTGGTGAAGGCGGTGGAGTCCGGCCGCGTCCCGCGCGAGCGCATCACCGAAGCGCACCGGCGCCTGGACGCGCTCGCCGCCCGCTTCGCGCACCCCGCCGAGGACCGGCTCGCCACGCTGGGCGATGCGGAGCACCGCTCGCTGGCGCAGGGCCTTGCCAGTGCCTTCACCGGCAAGGACCCCACGGAGGTCATGCTCGCGTCGCGTTAGTGGGTGGCCCTCCTGGAGCCCAGCTCGGAGCCCTGCCCCATGGGGCCCTGGAAGCGGTCCGCCCCGCCCCGGTCTCCGGGCACCGGCTCCTGGGGCGTGCTGAAGCCGGGGGCGCCAATCTGGTTCTGCTGGCCCATGTGGGCTCCGGTGCCGGCCGGTTCCGGCGCGGTCGCCTTCGCGTTCGTGGACGTGCTCGCGCCCGAGCCACCCGTTCCCGGCGGCGCGGGCTGCTGCGTGTTGGCGACGCCTTCGTAGCGACTCCCCGCGCGCGGCATCGTGGGCTTGTCACGGTTGCAGCCGGGGCCGACCAGCGCGGCCGTCGCGGCGCACACCGCCACCAGCGTCCAGTGATGAAGCGTTCTTGAGTGCATGGCCTGCTCCTCCCGGAAGCCATCACGGCCTCGACAGAAGGAGTGACCACCCCAGCGCCCCACCGGGAGTGGCGGGGCTGGAGGACGGACGCCCGTTGGCACGCTGGCCCGCGGGCGCCCCTGGACTTCCGTCCAACTACCGGTCGTGCAGGTAGACGGGCGGGCTGACGTAGGAGTACGGCGCCTCGAAGCCGCGCGTGGGCTCGTTCGCGGTGGAGACGTGCCAGCCGCCCAGTCCTTCGGCCGCGGGCGAGTAGGTCGCCCCGCCGAACAGGCCATAGCGGTGCGCCATCATGCCGCCCGCGTCGTCCCACTTGGAGTTGTCGGACTTGCCCGACTTCGCCGGCGTGCGCGGGTCGATGCTGGAGCCGATCTTCTCGATGGTGGAGTTGTAGCCCCGGTCCACCGTCAGCACGTGGGCGGGCAGCTTCGCGGCCGCGTCACCGTGGTGCGCGTCGGCGGGGTTCTCGTGCCCCTGCTGCTCGGCCACGTTGTAGACGGCCTCCGGCTGCGTCCCACGCTGCGCGAAGGCATTGCCCCGCGGCTCATCCGGCTGCTTGCCGCCCGTCTCCGGCAGCCCGCCACAGGCCGTGCCCAAGAGCACGCCCGCCGTCAGCGCCGCCGCTCCCATCCACCGCTGAATGCCTCGCTCGCGCATGTTCGTCGTCTCCGCCATCCCCGAGGAATGGTCATGCCGACCTCGCCTACCACCGGGCATCCACCCGAGGGCAGGCCCTGCCGGCCGCCCGCTGTCCGGCCCAAGGGCCGACAGGGCTTCATCGTGAACGGCCAGCCCCGCCCGGAAGGAGAGGAGCCAGCCACGGGCGCAGGCATACACGGTCCCGGCCTCCCTGTCCCGCCAGGAGTGCGCCGGCGCCCGCCCCGCTTCAGGCGCGCGCGCCCTTCCGGGCCTTCTTTGCCGCCGGGGCCTTCTTCGCCGCCGGTTTCTTGACAGTCGCTGGCTTCGCCTCCGCCGCGGCCTTCTTCGCCGCAGGGGCCTTCGCCGGAGCCTTCACCGGAGCCTTCGCCGGAGCTTTCGGGGCCGAAGCCGCGTCGGAGGACGATCCGCCCTGGAGCGTGGACAGGACCTCCGCGACGTGGCCGGCCACCTTCACCTTGGGCCACACGCGGACGACCTTGGCGTCCGGGCCAATGAGAAAGGTCGCGCGGATGAGGCCCATGAACTTGCGGCCGTAGAGCGACTTCTCCCCCCACACGCCGTACGCGTCCGCCAGCGCGTGGTCCGGATCCGCCAGGAGCGAGAACGGCAGCCCCTGTTTCGTGGCGAACTTCTGGTGGGACGCGACGCTGTCCGGCGACACGCCCAGCACCACCGCTCCGGCCTTCACCAGCGCGGAGTGCTCGTCGCGAAAGTCGCACGCCTCCGTGGTGCAGCCGGGGGTCGCGTCCTTCGGATAGAAGTAGAGGACGACGTGCCGTCCCTTGAACTGCGAGAGGGAGACGGTGGCGCCGCTCTGGTCGGGGAGCGAGAAGCCGGGGGCCTTGTCACCTGATTGGGGCATGGGCATGCGTCGGCTCCATACCCAGACCCCGAGGGCTTCTCAACTCCACGCACGCCGGGAACTTCAGCGCGCGCCCTCGCCCGGCGCATGGACCTCTTCGCCCGGCGGGTGGTCGTGGGCCTCCAGCCGGACCAGCTCCGCCTGGCAGCTCTCCAGCACCTTGCGCAGCACGCTGCGCGTCGCGTCCGTGTTGGCCTCGCCCATCTTCTTCGCGAGCGATTCACACGCGGCGCGCTTGGCCTCCACGTCGCTGGCGCCCTTGCCCGTCGCACCGGGCCGGGCCAGGGGGCGCGGTGGAATCTTCTCCTGGGCGGCCTTCAGCGCGGCCAGGCGCTTGTCGGCCTCCGGACGGGCCTTGGAGTCCTTGGGGACGGCCTCGAACTGGGCGGCGACCTCCGTCCACGCCGGGTCCTGGGCGCCGAGGTTCTTGTTGATCAACTCCTGGTAGCGCGCCTCGGCCTGCTTCAGCTGCTCCGGACCGGGGTCGGTGGAGCAGCCCGACAGTGCGAGCAGACCCGCGAGCAGCAGCGCGGCGGAAGTTCGGGGATGGGCAATGCGCATGGTGTGGGACGTCCTCCTGCTGGCCACAGGGTTAAACCACGGCTAGGGTGCGCCGTCGTGGCTCCCATCCTGCTCGCCTTCCTGCTCGGCCTGACTCAAGGCCTGCTCCACGCCCTGGGGCCGGACCACTGCGCCGCCATGGCCACGCTCGGCACCCTGGGTGGCGGCCGGCGCCGCGTCGCCATCATGACGGCGCTGCGCTTCGCCCTGGGCCACGCGGCCATGCTGGGCGGCATCGCGGCGGTGTGCCTCTTCGCGGGCGTGGGCCTGTCGGAGACCTTCGAGCGGTGGGCGGAGGTGTTCGGTGGCGCGGTGCTGGTCGCGCTGGCCGTCACCGCCCTGATCTTCCCGCACAGCCTGGACCACGGCCACCCGCACCTGCCCGGCCACGACCGCGAGCCGCACGAGCACGTGCACACCGTGAGCACCGCCGCGGGCGCCTTCATGGCCGTGAGCGGCGTGCGGTCGCTACTCATCGCGCTGCCCCCGCTGCTGGTGGGCGGCAGCATGAGCCTGTCCGCGTGGACGTACCTGCCCGGCTTCGCGCTGGGCATCCTCATCGGCATGGGCGCGGTGGGCCTGCTGTTCGCGGAAGGCCTGTCGCGGGCCAACGCGCGCATCAGCCTGTGGATCCAGCGCGGCGTGGCGCTGGGCTCCGGCGCGCTGGGCCTGTTCTGGATCGGCTCGCGGCTCGTCTGAAGAAGCACCGTGGGCCCGGAAGCACTCCAGGCCCACTTCCAGGCACCGGAAGCGCTACGAGCGCTTGTCCAGGATGCCCAGCGCCATCATCGACACCAGGAAGCCGTAGACGACGTGCTCCGGGCGGTTGGCGAACGCGAGCAGCTCCGCCACCACGCGGTTGCCATCGATTTTCGGCAGCAGCTCCGCCTCCCAGCGCTCCAGCTCCACCTCGTTGAGGCCATAGGCGGGGGCGACGGCGGGGATGAGCCGGTCCTCGGGCTGGAGCAGGCGGCGCAGGCGCTCCGGCTTGTAGAGCTTCTTGATGCCCCGGACGATGAGGTTCGCCGGGTGCACGTCCAGCTTGATGGACTCCGCGGAGGCCTTCTCCTTGAAGCTCATCACGTACGTGCCCTCCTCCCAGGAGAAGAGCGAGTAGATGATGGCCTTCACCTGCTGGCCCACGTAGTACAGCCGCTCCGTGTCCTTGAGCAGGGCGCGCTCCACCAGCACGTCACCGGTGCGCCGGTGGCTCTGCGCGGCGACGGCGGACGCGTCCTGGAGCTGCTCGGGTTTGATCTTCCCCACGCGCACCAGGAACTGCCCGAAGCGGTCCGCCAGCAGGTTGGAGAGCGCGAACACCGGGGTGCCGTTCTCGAAGTAGACGACCTTCTTCACCTTGCCGCGCTGCACGCCCAGCTCGCCCGTCTCGCGCGACAGGTAGAAGGCGGTGAGCAGCGAGGGCAGGTTGTCCTTCAGCTCGCCGCGGCGGCTGCCCGGAGCGCCCGCGCCCACCGGCAGCGGATCCGGCGGGCGGCCCGGCGTGGGGGGCCGCACCTGGGTGGTGGACACCTTCTGCATGGGCGTGGCGGTGAGGTTGGCGCCGCGGATTTCGGCCGTGAGGTTGCCGCCGCCGGTGACCTTGATGCGGCCGGTCAGCTCCATGGCGTCCTGCGGGCCCTCCTCCTCCACGTCGATGTCCAGCTCCACCTCGAAGGCGTCGGCCATGGAGGCGGCGGGGACCTTCTTCTCCGCGGGCAGGACCTTGGCCACGGCCTCCAGCAGCTTCTGGGCCTCGAAGGGTTTCTCGAAGTAGCCGGCGGCCTGGTACTTCTGGCGCGCTTCGGTGGCGTGCTTGCCGCCCTTGAAGACGCCGGTGATGAAGAGCAGCGGCAGCTGGGGGTTGTCCTTCCGCAGCGTGTCCGCCAGGTGGTAGCCCATCATGTCCGGCAACAGGATGTCCAAGACAGCACAGCCGGGGGGCTGGGCGCGGGCGGCCTCGATGGCCTGCTTGCCACGGCTGGCGCCCACCACCTCATACCCGGCGTCCTCGAACAGCTGCGTGAGGAGGGAGAGGAGCTCCTGGTTGTCGTCCACGACGAGGATTCGAGGCGCCATCGCGGGGGGACCGTAGCAGATTCGGACGCCCGGGCGGCCAGCGTTTCCAGGGAACCCCGGAAGGCCGCCCGCTTCAGACGATGGATGCAAGCGCCCCGCTGGGGCGTTAGGGTGTCGCCCGCCTCATGTCCTCCCTTCTCGCCCGCATCCCCCCGGCAGCGCTCCTGGCCGGACTCCTCCTGTTCTCACCCCTGGTGGCGTTGGCCCAGGAGGGCCCGCAGCAGGACGCGGGTCAGCCGGACGATCCGAACTCGCCGGAAGGGGACGACAACACCGGCCGCGTGCCCACGGACTGCCGCAGCACCAGCGACTGCGCGCCGCGCTTCAGCTGCAACACGGGCAAGTGCAAGTACACCGGCATCCGTCAGGCGGAGACGCAGGGCTGTCTGCTGGGCCCGCAGGCGGCGCTGATGGTGCTGGGCGTGGCCGCCGTGGCAGGCTCGCGGCGCCGCCGGTAGCCGGCAGGCCCCCACCCCAAGGAGCGACGCGCGATGCGGCTGGGCCTGAAGGCAAGCAACCTCCTGGAGCGGGTGGCGGACTTCCTCAATCTGGCGCCCCAGCCCCTGGCGCACGCCTTCTTCGGGATGATGGCGTCGCGGACGCTGATGGCCGGGGCCCGGCTGGGCGTCTACGCGGCGCTGGCGGACGGCGCGGCGACGGCGGAGGCGCTGGCGGCGCGGCTCAAGACGAGCACGGAAGGCATGCGGGCGCTCCTGGAAGCGCTCATCGCCTGCGAGGTGGTGGAGCTGAGCCGGGGCCGCTTCCGGCTGGCGCCCCGGGCGCGGCGGTGGTTGGACCCGCGCTCGCCGCAGGCCATCACGGCGTTCCTGGAGTTCAACTACGCGCAGTGGGACTGGTGGGGGCAGCTGGAGAACGCGGTGAAGAGCGGGCAGTCGGTGGACATCCACCAGTTCGCTCCGGACGACCCGCGTTGGCGCGACTACATCCAGGCCATGTACCAGCTGGCGCGGCTGGCCTCGCCGGAGGTGGCGGCGGCCATTCCCCTGCCCCGGGGCGCGAGGCACCTGCTGGACCTGGGCGGCGCGCATGGCTGGTACGCGGCGGAGCTGTGCCGGATGCACCGGGGGCTGAAGGCCACGGTGGTGGACCTGGAGGGCAGCGTGCGCGTGGGGCGGGACATCATCGCCCAGGCAGGGCTGTCACACCGGGTGACGCACAAGGAAGGGGACGTGCTGACCGCGGAGCTGGGCGGGCCGTATGACGGCGCGCTGCTGTTCCAGGTGATGCACCACCTGACGCCCGCGCAGAACGTGGCGCTCCTGCGGCGCGTGCGAGGGGCCATGGTGTCCCGGGGAACGCTGGCGGTGCTGGAGTACCTGCGCGAGGAGCGGGACACCGAGGGCACGTCCGCGCCGCTCATCGGGTTGCACTACTTCCTCACGTCCGGAGCGGCGTCCTACACACCCGCGGAGGTCGAGGGCTTCCTGGATGACGCGGGTTTCAAGGTACAGAGCACGCGACCCATCCGGCATCTGCCATTGCAGACGTTGATCATCGCGCAGCCGGACTGACGGTCCCGGCGCCGGCTTGTCAGACGGTGGAGGTAACCCCACACTTCGGGCATGGCCTATGGCGCGAAACCACTCGGGGGTCCGGCGACCCTCGCTGACATCGAGGCCCTGCCCGAGGGCGTGGTGGGCGAGATCATCGATGGGACGCTGTATACGCATGCGCGGCCCCGGGCCGGGCACATGGACCTGGTGGGTGCGCTGATTGATGGCCTGCGAGGCCCCTTCCAGCGCGGCCAGAACGGTCCAGGCGGTTGGTGGGTGCTGGCGGAGCCGGGCATCCAGGTGGAGGGAGCGCCGGAGTTCAATCCGGACCTCGCTGGGTGGCGGCGCGAGCGGATGCCCGTGCTGCCCGGTGGAAGGTGCAAGGTCGTCCCGGACTGGGCCTGCGAAATCCTGTCACCTTCCACTCGGGCCTACGACACGCGCATCAAGCGGCCGTTCTATGCGCACATCGGCATCCAGCATCTCTGGTTCATCGACCTGGAGGCACGCACGCTCACCGTGAGCGAGCTGCGCGACGGACGTTGGGTGGAGATGGGCGTGTATGGCGACGGCGATGTCATCCGCGCGGCGCCATTCGATGCCATCGAACTGCGGCTGAGCGAGTGGTGGGAGGCACGGAGCGCAGCCGACCTCGCAGACGACCCGATTCATTCCTCCCCCAACTATAGTCCATAACCGCCCTCACCAGCACTGCAATTCACTCCACCCACCCAAGACAAGACAGAAAAATGACCAAGCGCACAAATAGCCCCAAAAAACGCAAATCCCGCTCTACGACCCGTTCCCCGACCGTATCAACTGCCATTGAAGCAACCACCGCCCAATTTGGCTTTCTCTTCCGCTTTCGCGACCTAATTGCCCCCACCATAGCCGCGCACAAAGAAATCATCGACAAGCATGGCAAATGCTGGTGGGGCTGGTGGAAACGCCCCCTCGAAGACGCGCGCTCCGAAGTCTGGAGTTCACTTGAGAAACAACTCCAGACATCAGGGAGCACAAAGATCGGCCTATTCGACTCAGGAACCGACAAGATCTACATCGCAACAATCAACAAAATACTTCCACCCGAAACAACCGGCGACGAGAGCGCCCCCATTGCCCTCCCTACCAATGACCAAAAACTAGTGCCGAAATATTATCGCGACAGCCCATTCAGTCGCGCCTGGATAAGAATAACAAAAATAGAAACATACGGCGGAAAATTCTTTAGAGAATGGTCGTACGCGGCACCACCCACAATCCCAAACCAAAACCCCACAACCCTAGAAAGACTGCACAACAAGATAATACCCGATGGCAGCGAACTCAGGGCTATGGATACAACCATCTGGAGCGTGCGCCCGAAAAGCATCGGAGACAAGGAAGAGACAGTAATCACGGCAGGCGGCGGACCAGTTACAGCAATTAGCTCCACGCCTATCCCCAGCCACGGAGATTATATTCTCCACATATCCGATCCGCACTTCGCAACGGGGATCCACCGCACAAAACATATCTGGAGGCTCGATGCCGAGCCAGACAACGGAAAACCAACACTCTCTCAGCAGATACTCTCAGCCGTCGGCAACAAGAAAATCGGACTCATAATACTAAGCGGAGACCTTACCTTCTCTGCGACGGACGAGGAGTTCAGCGCCGCCAACGCTTTCATCTGGACGCTCTTAGGCAGACTCAATCTTGGTCCATCCCACGTCATCGTGGTCCCGGGAAACCATGACATAAAATGGACAAAGAACGAAACCTACACAGAAGGCGCAGCACTCGAAGTAACAAGCGAAGAAGCCACCGCAAGCTACAGGACATTCTATCAAAAACTATTCGGACACCAACCCCACGTAAACCTATGCATGGGTCGCCGCTACGTGCTCGCAGGAACATTTGTTGTCGACATCTGCGGCCTAAACTCCACATCGCTTGCCACAGGCAAAAACTTCCTCGCGGGCATTGGACGAATTGAACAAAGCGCCTTTGAGAATGTCAAAGAGGGACTAGGCTGGACAACCGATGCAGGCCTCGCCCTAAGGATACTTGTTCTACATCACCATTTGGTACCAATTGAAAATCGAGCCCCGGCTGAAGAGTTCCACCATGGTTTCGGGATGGCCATTGATGCACCTCGAATCCAGCGTCTTGCGGCAAGCTCCGGCGTCCGGCTATCCATACACGGTCACAGACATCAGCCTTTTATCTGGCAATCCGACGTCTACGAACTCCCCAATGTCGATTTGATCGGAATGTCCTCCGGAAGGATGACAATCATTGGTGGTGGTACCGCTGGGTCCGTGGACGCACCAGATCAATTTGTCCACTTCAATCTTTTTCGCATAAGCGCCGAATCCATTGAGCTTCATCCTTTTCGCTCACAGGCAATGGGGGTCTTCGATCCGGCTCCAGCATGGAAAGCACCCTTACTCCTAGAGGGCGCCCCTCGCCGTTTGTCCATCGGTAACTGGGTTCGAGATCCATCCCTCAAGAAGTGAGCCCGCCATGCGCCTCTTAATCACAGATCTCGACAACACTCTTTACGACTGGGTTTCTTTTTTTGCACGCGCCTTCGAAGCAATGGCGCACGAGCTAACAAAGACCCTTGAATTAGACCCCCAATCACTGTTCCAAGAGTTCAGAGAGGTACACAGAAAACACGGCGACTCGGAATACCCCTTTGCCGTTTTTGAGCTTCCTACTGTCAAGGAGAAGTTCGGAACTCTCCCCGAGGCTGACCTCAAAAAAAGGCTCGACTCATCTCTCCACGCATTCAACTCCGCAAGGCATAGAGAGCTACGTCTCTACGACTCAGTAGAAACCACACTAAAGGAGCTATCCAAAAACAATGTTCTTGTCATTGGTTACACCGAAGCCCTGGCTGAAAATGCCCATTTTCGGCTCCAGAAATTAGGAATTGCTCAGTATTTCCATCGTCTCTATGCCCTTGAGGCAAAGATTCCACTTCCTCCACGGGCCACATCCGACACGTCGGAAAAATCAGGATTCATCAAGCGTGTTTCTCGCGATGAGCGCAAGCCCAATCCAGCACTTTTGACTGATATCTGCGCACAGGAACACATTTCCCTACAAGAGGCCTGCTACGTAGGAGACAGCCTTAGTCGCGACATACTCATGGCACAGTCAGCAGGAGTTACCTCTGCCTGGGCAGAGTACGGGACCAAGTACGATCCCAGTCTATGGGGCACGCTCGTCAAGATATCTCATTGGACAGAAGAAGACATTGCTCGCGACTCCGAGTTGCGTCGCCAAACAAAAGCAGCAAAACCAGACTACATTATCAACTCTTTCTCCGACCTGATCCCGATAATGGCGGACGAAAAATAGTCCCCCCAATCGCTTCAACACGGCTAAATTCTCCCACGCTGGCTCGACCAAAAGCAGTTCATTCCCACCGCCACCACTGCAGGGTGCACATCTCCTCTTTCACATGCCCATTGACACAAACCCGATCAAATATCTGGCAACCTTCGCAGACATCGAGACCCTGCCTGAAGGCGTGGTGGGAGAGATCATCAATGGGACGCTGTATACCAACGCCCGGCCACGCGCCGCGCATGGCCATTTCGAGTACAGGCTCCTCCGGGAGTTGGATGACGCATTCCAGTTAGATCGTGAAGGGCCGGGCAGTTGGTGGCTGCTGGCAGAGCCGGGCATCCGGGCGGGTGGCTCCCCGGAGTTCAGTCCAGACCTCGCGGGCTGGCGCCGCGAACGGGTGCCCCTGATGCCCCAGGGACAGTGGACGGATGTTCCCGACTGGGCGTGCGAAATCCTGTCGCCGACCACGCGGGCCTATGACACGCGCATCAAGCGGCCGTTCTACGCACGCATCGGCATCAAGCACCTGTGGTTCGTGGATCTGGACGCGCGCACGCTCACCGTGAGCGAGCTGCGGGACGGGCGCTGGTTGGAGATGGGCGTCTACGGCGAGTCCGATGACCTCATCCGGGCCCCGCCCTTCGAGGAGCGGGACCTGCGGCTGGGCTGGCTCTGGAAGTCCCTTCCGCCTCCGGGCTAACGCGGCTTCGGCCTGCGCGCGGCCCGCTCGCGCTCGAGTTGCAGCTCACGTTCGACGACTTCGCGGTGGAACTTCGCGAAGTTCACGGGCTCCATCAGACGCCGTCCCGGGTTCGGGCGTAACCGTCCGGCCAACGATGTGCCGTGAGGGATTGCCGGGGGAGCGGTTCGCGGCGGACGCTTCCGGGCATGGCGAAGCAGGTGGAGAAGCCGGAGTGGGCGCGCATCGCGGAAGCCTTCGAGGCC